>WTAG01000063.1 GCA_013139755.1 Methylomarinum sp.
AAATCTTTGGCTTGGTTATGAATCTTTATATCTTGCTCAGAACTTAGGTTACTTTTCGAATAAGTCTATTAAACTTATTGAAATGCCATCAGCAACTGAAGTTTCTCATGCTTTTCGTAACAAGGCGCTGGATGTTGCGGCTCTTACATTAGATGAATCATTAGTTTTAATGCAATATGTTCCTGATCTTAGGATTATTTTAGTGATGGATGTTTCTAAGGGGGCTGATGCGTTACTAGCCAGACCAACTATAGATTCCTTATCGGAACTCAAAGGTAAGCGTATAGGTGTTGAGAACACGGCTGTCGGTGCAATCTTGTTAGACGGAGCCTTGCAGGCGGCTAACCTTCACATTACAGATATAGACTTTCGATCTATCACTGTAAATGGGCATGAATCTGCTTATGAAAAAGGATTGGTTGATGCAATTGTCACTTTTGAGCCACATAAAAGTAAACTTATGTCCCAAGGTGCTATTAAGCTATTTGATAGCGCTCAGATTCCAGGTCGAATCATTGATATATTGGTCACTAGGCAATCAGTTATAGACAAACATAAAGAGTCATTGAAAATAATTGTTGCCGCTCACTTTCAGGCACTTGAATATATCCAGCAAAACCCTGGCGATGCTGCTTTACGTATTGCGCCACGTCTAGCCGTAAAAAATAATGAAGTGATGAAGCAATTTGATGGTATCAGCTTAACTGGGTTATTTGAAAACCAACGTTATCTAGCAATAAAGAGTCGTGTTTTATCTAAAACGGTTGAAGAATTGACAGCATTAATGAGCAAGAAACAGCTAATGTTTAAATCAATCGATACATCCCAGTTGATAAATGACAGTTTATTGCCTGTAAAAACAGATGCCAATGGAGAGCCCTAATTTTTCCATGAACACTAAAATCCAATCATATCAATTAAAATTATGGCTACCAGTCAGTAGTTTTTTTATCTTTGCCAGTTTATTGAGTAGCATCATTTTCTTTAATTATCGTTATGAATTAGATTTACTTCATCAACAAACCGAACAAAAAATTCAATCGCAGATGGAGCGTTTGCAATTGAGACTAGAGATGATTGTCTATCAAAAGGAAAGCAAGAATATTGAACGTGAATTAAGCTATGTCAATTTAATGCCTCAAACAGAGGTCATTGCATTAATAGATACAAAAGCGAAAATCCTTTTTGCAAACAACCGTAGATGGATAAATAAATCTGCAAAAGATATTTTTCCTGAATTTGAGCTGGATCGGTATAACGAGGTTCAAGAAAACTTTCAAATAAACATACACAATAATAACGAATTAAATCGATATTTTGTGTATACGCCTATTGCTCTACCTACGACACCAACCCAATTGCGCGCCCACCAAGTTGGCGTGATTTATTTTGTTTATGATAATTCACAGGCATACGAATCCATTTGGCGAAATACTTATAATCAAAGCATATTTAGTTGCATAGCTGTTATTTTCTCTATGCTGCTATTGTTGTTATTTCAACACATTACTATCAGTAACCCTTTAAGGCGGCTGATTCGTTTTACTGAAGAAATTGGTGAGGGCGACTTCTCTGCTATAAACCCCTTACAAGGAAAAGGCGAATTAATGTTGTTTGGGCAAACATTAGAGCGTACTAGCCAGCTACTTGAACAACGTGAACAAAATCTTGCGATTACATTGAACAGTATTGGTGATGCTGCCATTACAACGGATGTTGAAGGCCGTGTTACCCGCATGAACCCAGTAGCAGAACAGCTCACGGGCTGGTTGCTGATAGAAGCAAAGGGATTATCATTAAAAACTATCTTTCCTATTATTGATGCCTCCACTCGTGAGCCCATTGCAAATCCCGTAGATAAAGTCATTAGCACAGGTGAAACGGTTTATCTCAGCAATCACACTACTTTGATTGCCAAAGATAGAACAGAATATCAAATTGCTGATTCTGCTGCGCCCATACGCGATACTCATAACAACATTATAGGAATGGTTCTGGTTTTTAATGATGTGACAGAAAAATATCGAATCCGCGAACAACTTAATAGCAGTCTGCAACGTTTATCACTGCACTGGAAAGACACCCCTTTAGGTATGATAGAGTGGAATACAGATTTTGAGTTTCTTGATTTGAACCCAGCCGCAGAGCAGATGTTTGGTTTCAGTAAGGCAGAAATTCAAGGTCAACATATTACTAAAAACATACTACATGAAAGTGCCAGAGCAGCAGTCGATATAGTATGGGCCGATTTATTAGCCAATACCGGCGGAAAACGAAGTCTTAACGAAAATATAACTAAGGATGGTCATACCATTCTTTGTGAGTGGTACAACACGCCGCTGATTAATGAGGAAGGTAAGGTAATAGGCGTTTCATCACTAATAATGGATATTACCGAGCAGGAACGCCTAAAAAACCAGGAACAACAAAATAAAGTTCAACTGCAAGAAGTCTTGAATAGTATGTTAACAATGGTAGCGACTCTGTTACCCGATGGAACCATAAGCTTTATCAATACTCCTCCATTAACAATACTAGGACTTACTGAAAAAGACGTTATCAATAACAAGCTATGGAATGGCCCCTGGTTCTCCTATAGCAAGACAATTCAATTAATGATCGAGAATGATTGTCGTTGTGCAGCCGCAGGTGAAACGATTAATAGAGAGGTTGAAATTGCGGTATTAAATGGATATCTATGGATTGATTTTAGTGTTCATCCCGTCTTAGATGAACAAGGAAACGTTAAATCACTGGTAGCCGAAGGAAGAGATGCCAGTAGACGTAAGCTAGCTGAAGAACATGTTATCCGTAGTCAGAAAATGGAGGCTTTAAGTAAAATTGTGGGTGGGGTTGCGCATGATTACAATAATATGTTGGGTGTGATAACGGGGTATACAGGATTACTCAAACGAAAATGTCAGGATGTAGAAGGTACGGATAAGTTTATTAGTGAAATTATGCATGCAACTGATCGGGGTAAAAAACTCACTAAAAAAATGCTTAATTTTTCCAGGCCCGAGAGTAGTCATGCAGAATCCTGTAATATGAATCAGGCACTCGAAAGTTTTCATGATATTCTGGCTAAGGCGCTCACCCCTGTTATTAAGCTTTCTTTTGATTTAAATAAGGAAAGTTGGTCGGTATGGCTCGATGTGGGTGAGCTGGAAGATGCTATTCTGAATATGGCTATTAATGCTAAATATGCAATGCCTGAAGGTGGTTCGTTAACCATTACAACCCACAATCTTCATCTCGCTGAAAAAGAAGCCAAATATCTTAATCTAGCGCCTAATGATTACATTAAACTGACTGTTGCAGATACCGGAACAGGGATTGATGAGGCTATAAGAGATAAAATATTTGATCCTTTTTTTAGTACTAAAGGAGAAGCGGGTAATGGTCTTGGCTTAAGTCAGGTCTTTGGGTTTATGGAACGTGCTGGTGGTGCAATTAATATCTACTCCCAAGTCGGAGTAGGAACACAGTTTAGTCTTTACTTTCCTCGTTATTATCAAAATAACGAGGCTATTCAAAAAAGGGGCCAAACAAAGGTAGAGCTTCAATTATTAGGACATGAAACTATTTTAGTGGTAGATGATGAGCCTGCATTACGTGAATTAGCCAGACAAATTTTGTTAGATGCTGGTTATAAAGTATTAACAGCAAGTGATGGAAAAGAGGCGCTTGATATTCTCCCCACCCAAGCTATTGACCTTGTTTTAAGTGATGTTATCATGCCCAATATGGATGGCTATCAAATGGCTCAAAAGATATTAGAATCCTACCCTAAAATCAAAATACAACTGACCAGTGGCTTTAGCGGTGAACGTCATAACATTTTAAAAAACTCTGAGTTAAAGGAGAGTATGTTGTACAAACCTTATGATAGTTATGAATTATTAACGCGTATTCGTTTATTATTGGATGGCTTTATTCTGCCAAAAAGTGAGTAATAATGGCTAATAATTCAGAAAAAGATAAGCATTGGTACTGGACTAAAGATTTAAGTGTCGGTGTTAATGATATCGATGATGATCATAAAATGATGTTTCAACTTTTTAATGAGGCTTATTCACTCAGTAAAAGGCAACATGACAGCACTCATTTATACCGCCTGGTATCTGAACTTGTAAGCTATACAGAGTCGCACTTTAAACGTGAAGAAGCCATCATGGCAGCTTCAGCTTACCCTTATTGTGAAAATCACTTCGCGATCCACAAACAGCTTATTAAGCAGATTAAACAACAATTTCTTCTGGTGGAAGCAGGACAACAATCATCGGCTGATTTTGTTGTTTTTTTAAAAGATTGGTTTATTGAACATATTGAGGGTACTGACCAACGAATATCATCTTATATCGCAGGGTATGAAGAAAGTATTGCAAAAGCCATTCAAAAAGTTGGGCCATTAACAATACCCAATCGTAGTATTGTTTATCTTGTTGATGACGACGAGAGTTATCTTGAACTCATGCAAGCAATGACTGATGTGGCTGGCTTTAACAGCGTGGCCTTTTCGTCAGGGGAACAATTTTTATTAGCCCCCATTACGGATAATGACCTTGTGGTACTGGATTTGAATATGCCTGAAAAGGATGGTATTGAAGTCATGCGTGACTTGGCTGATAAATGCTTTAGTCCTACCTTTATTCTTATCAGTGGTTTTGATGAGCGTGTGCTTCACTCAGCAAAACAGCTTGCAGAATCAAAACAATTACGAGTAGCAAAAATACTCAGTAAACCAATAGATACCGAAGAGTTTATTGATGTACTGACGGAAGTACACAAGCAATGTGATTTACCCCCTACTTTAAAGCAAATACCAGACATTCAAGTTATTCAACCTGATAATGATATTTCAGTTGACGAGCTAAAACAGGCACTAGAAAAACATGAGCTAATCGTTTATTTTCAACCACAAGTCTGTTTCGATGATGACAAATTATCTGGAGCAGAAGTTTTAGTCCGTTGGCAACATCCTGTTCGCGGTCTGGTGTTCCCTGATCAATTTATTCCTTTAGCTGAACATCACCAGTTGATGGGAGAGCTGACTGAGACCGTCATTTTAGAATCTATTAAAGCCTACCAACAATTCAAATCAGCAGGAATAGATACTAATCTGTCGATAAATTTGTCTGCACAAAATATTAACGACCTGGCCTTGCCAGAAAAGTTAGGAACACTTTTAAGCCGTCATAATATAGCACCTGAAGCATTTACCTTGGAATTAACAGAGTCTGAAATACTGACTGATACATCAGCATCACTTGATATTTTTAACCGATTACGAATGAAAGGTTTTTCACTCTCTATTGATGATTTTGGTACAGGTGACTCATCATTAAAAAAGCTTTATCAATCCCCTTTCTCTGAGCTTAAAATAGATCAGCATTTTGTCCGGCGTATGGAAAAAGATGATGAAGCAGTCGCTATTGCAAGGATATGTATTCTTTTAGCGAAAGAGTTCAAAATGCATACGGTTGCAGAAGGTGTAGAAACACAGGAAATATGGGACAAGTTAAAAGCACTAGGCTGTGATATTGCTCAAGGATATTTGATTGCTAAACCAATGCCTATCGAGTCATTTCTTGAATTCTGTCGGAATCATTGATAAACACTAGCAAGATAAGCAGGCAATTGTTAAGTGTATCTGGATAATGTAATTATCAAGCATTCAAAATTATCAAATTGGCGATAAAAGTATTTAATTTTACCGTCAGTTTTGTCGTACCCACGCTTTCTCCGTCTGGGCTGTTTTGAGCCAGTGGATATTTGATAGCTTGTTGCTATTTTTTTAAGTTGGCAGTAGAAATCAAAATATAATTTATGAGTAAGTTTGATCAAGCCTCCTGTAAATAATCCCTAGCCATATAAAGCGCAGCAATAGAACGGGCTTCAGTACACTCTCCTGTAGCGAGTAATTCCTGGATATTGTCCAGTTTCCAAGGAATAACCTCTAGCGGTTCTGGTTCATCACCTTCTAGTCTTTCTTCATAGAGGTCTTCGGCGATAATAATATCAATTGAATGCTCTAGGTAAGAGGGAGCGAGGGTTAAAGATGTTAGATTATGGAGCTGTTTTGCGCCGTAGCCGACCTCTTCTTTTAATTCTCTGTTGGCGGCGTCTAAAATGGCTTCACCTGCATCCACTTTACCTTTGGGTAGTCCTAATTCATAACGGTCAACACCTGCTGAGTATTCTCTGATTAACAGTACGGTGTCTTTATCAAGCATGGGAACAATGAGTACAGCGCCAGTGGAATTGTTTCTCGCTAAGCGTTCATAATTGCGTTGTGCGCCATTACTGAAGGTAATGTCCATTGATTCAATACGAAAAAGGCGTGTTGTAGCAAGGATTTTTTTATTAATTATTGTCGGTTTTTTAGACATTTTTTGCTATTGTTTAAGTTATTACTTTTTAACTATAGCTTACTGAAATGATTGAATGGGGAAAAATTGATACTGTTTTGTTGGATATGGACGGTACTTTGCTTGATTTAAATTTTGATAACCATTTTTGGTTGGAGTTTGTGCCTGCTCGGTTTGCCGAGAAGAATAACCTTTCAATTGAACAGGCAAAACAACAGCTTGAGCCGCAATTTAAAGCAATGGAAGGTAAGTTGGAATGGTATTGTCTGGATTATTGGAGTGAGGTTTTAAAGCTTGATATTGCAGGGTTAAAGTTAGAAATATCCGGTTTAATTAGTGTTTTGCCTCATGTGGTTGAGTTTTTAGAGGCGGTGCAAAAATCATCTCGTCGATTGCTACTTGTCACTAATGCCCATAGAGATAGTTTGGATTTAAAAATGGATAAAACCTGTTTATCTCCTTTTTTTGATCAGATTATTAGCTCGCATGATTATGGTGTATCAAAAGAACAGCAGGATTTTTGGTCTCAGTTAAAGCAGCAGCAGGCATTTGATAAAACAAGAACATTGTTGGTTGATGATAGTCTGGCTGTTTTAGAATCAGCCAGGCTTTATGGTATTGAACACTTGATTTCAATCAGTAAGCCAGATTCACAGCGGGCTAAAAGAGAGATTGATAGCTTTCCTGCTATTGAGGATTTTCGGGCTTTGATGCAGGGGCTTTAGGTGTCGCGCTATCACCTTTGTTATTGCTTTGAGGTTTTGCGTAGTAAGGCTTTGATTTTGAGGCGTGTGGCTTTTTGCCTTGATAAGTGCTTTTGCGCGTCGGTTTTTTAACCGATGGCTTTATATCCGTTGCTAATATATCTTCGGTAATTGCTTCAACGGGTATTTTTGCATCAATGTAGTCTTCTATATCGGGCATAGAATAAGCATATTCTTCACAAATGAAGCTAAATGCAACGCCTGTTGTTCCAAATCGTGCGGTTCTGCCTATGCGATGTACGTAGTCTTCTGCATCTTGCGGTAAGTCATAGTTAATGACGTGCGAAACTGCGGGGATGTGTAATCCTCTAGCCGCCACATCGGTTGCTATCATTAAATTGACTCTGTCTTCCTGAAAATCATTTAACAGACGTTGGCGTTTATCTTGCGGTACATCACCACTTAAAACAGCAACTTTGTAACCATTGGCAATTAGATAACCGTCAAGTCGCTCTGCGCATCGCTTGGTGTTAACAAATACAATGCTTCGTTTAGGCTGGTGTTTATTTAACAAACCTAAGAGCAACGGAATTTTTTGCTCATTTGATGGGCAGAAAGCACTTTGGGTGATGGATTTTGAGGTAACTTCTTCCTGCTCAATCTTAACTAGCACTGGGTTATTCATGTGCTCATAAGCCAGTTCTGTCACTTTGTAAGATAATGTGGCAGAAAACAGTAAGTTAAGGCGTTTTTCTGGATCAGGCATACGTCTTAATAAAAAACGAATGTCTTTGATAAAGCCAAGATCAAACATTCTGTCGGCTTCATCCATTACAGAGACTTGGATGTTATCTAAGGTAAAAGCACCTTGCCTGTAAAAGTCGATGATACGGCCGGGTGTGCCGATAATAATATCAACATTAGATTTAACGGATTCTAGCTGCTTTTTGTAATCAGTGCCGCCATAGATCAGTGCATACTTTAAATTTAGATGTTTACCTAAAA
>WTAG01000617.1 GCA_013139755.1 Methylomarinum sp.
TGTATTGCAATACCAGCATGATAAGGTTTAACAAAGTATGATAACCACGCCAAATGCTGGGTTACGTTATTTCGCTATGCTCAATAAGCTAACCCAGCCTACGGGCTGACCCCAGTATTATTTTGGGCTTCATTTCGTCAGCTCAACCTACCGTGCTATTCTATTTTCATATAAATCAGCAATTGGAAAGCAAAGATCATAATCATTCCACTCTAAATCACCTTCATCTATTTCGAATTTTGAAAACTCCTTAGGTGACAAGTATTTTCTAATTAATGGATTAAGTGAACGTGATAAGAATGGATAAAAATCAATCACTTGATGGGTTTTATCATTAAATATCAATTCGAGTTTAAAATCACCAATATGATTTACTTTTTCCACTGAAATAACTTGTTTATCTAAAATCATTTAGACTCTCCTACTTATGTTTTCACAAGAAATTTGCTTATGAAGTACAAAATAATCAATCCACTTTTTCACTATTTCATCAGCATAAGTATCAACAAATGCTTTAAAATCACGTAAATTATTTGCTGGCAAAGGGTTTTTACCTTTGACAGACTTGATATGGATTTCCTTTACTTCTCCGTTATCTATTATGATTTCAGCTTTTGATTCATTTCCTTGGAATTTTCCATGAACATGAATAGGCTCATGCTCATTGCTGTAAAACATAATGATAATACCGAAATACGTATATAACTTTGGCATAAATATTCCTAGTCTTTTTTCTAAAGCCTACAACAATATATTTTAGAATTTAACTTCGATTTATTTTGAGACCCATTCTATACAGTATTTCTCAATTCCCCAAGGCTCCTGAATAATTGAGGTCAGGTTGAGGTTCCTCCAAATAACGGACGGATTAACTAAAGGCCATTAGCCTGCTCATAACCGTTTGGGCTTCCTTCGTCGGCCCAACCTGCAGAGCTTAATTGTCTTTAAGAAATTTAATATAATTAGGATCTTTTATATACTCCTCAATAATGACTTTAACATACACATAAAGCTCATTTATAAGGTCATAGAAACATTCTTCTTCCCCTTCCTTTTTACACAAACTATTTATATATTTATTAACCTGACTAAAATTTCCATGCGCAATATTAGACCTTTGTTCATAAATCGTTTTTAACCTTTTTTGTATTCGGTTAATATCATTTTGTTTGTCATTCCCATAAATGAGCACAGAAGCTTTTAATTGAAATTGTTTACTAATTGAATCTTCCACATTAAATCTGCTGAAACTAGGATTATGTGTTAAGAGCATCTCTATAATACTTACAAGAACAACAAGCTGATGCTTTTCATCGTCAACTTCTGAGCCAGCCGTTTTCAGAAGAGAGGCAATATATTCAATTTTTTCTTTATCAGTTGAGAAAAAAATTGGATCAATTTGTTTTGATATTTCGACAAGCGTTGATTTTATTGCAGGAAAAAATATCCATCTTGATTCATCATTTTGATATTGATCCGCTCTATATACTCCAAAGCTAAAGTATGTAAAATAAGCAGGTATATGTCTATGGGGAAAACCTTCTCTTATTTCATCATTTTTAGCAATATAAAAAGAACTTCCGCCATACTCATTCCCTTGGTTCTATTTTTAGATATCTTGATAATTTTACCGGAGATTCTAAGGGATAAACGTAGCTCGTAAGACTAAAACTCAAAGATACCTCCTATTCATTGAATTGCAGCTAACTAGTTTTTGTCTCGATCAAATTATAATACACTCTAACCCCCACCCTGTGTAAACAACACCCTCAAAAGCCACTAACTCTAAACAAGCTAACACGCTTTTATACAAAAAATAGACGCTTCAAATAGGGTGGAATCAAACCTGCCCTATCTTTGGACAAGAACACTAGAGGTTTTATTTAGGTTAGCTTTTGGCTGTTTTGAGACAAACTATATTCGATACATTGTTACCGATATTAATCAAAGCTTCCTATAAAGCCTTAATACTTTGCGGACATAATCACGTGTTTCTGGGTAGGGAGGAATGGCGTTGTTATATTTTTTAACTGCGCCCTCTCCCGCGTTATAACTAGCGACTACTAATTTCAGATTGGAGTTAAACATCTTAAACAAATCTTTTATGTAGTGGGTTCCGCCATCAATATTTTGTTTGGCATTTTTTCTATCTGAAACACCATATCGCTTTGCTGTTGCTGGCATTAATTGCATCAAACCAACTGCACCCGCCGAAGATATTGCATTTTTATCATAAGCCGATTCAGTTTGAATCATTGCATGCAATAATTTTTCATCGACTTGATACTTTGCAGCAGCTTCAGCAATAATCGGTGTATATTTTTTCTTATTCTTTGACAGGTACTTAAACGCACTCGCATAATTTGCAGGTGTAGTACGTATAATTCGCTTATAACCCAGTCCTTTCTTGGGTGTATCGGTGTAATACACTCTGCCATCTGAGCCAGTGCGTTTGTAGACGTCTGCATTTACATGGCTTGAAAACAATAAGACTATAAAAATACTTAAACACCGCAACTGACGCATAAACTTAAACGCTTTCCTGAACTTTAACCAGTGCAGCAGCCTTAACGGCTTTAGCCCTGGCACTGTCCACATCGTCAGCGACTGCTAAAGCAACACCCATACGCCTAGAGACAAAAGCTTCCGGCTTGGCGAATAATCTTACTTCAACATCTGAATCAAATAATGCTTTGTCTAGCCCTGTATATTCAACAGCTTTTGCGTCTATACCACCTAATATAACGGCACTCGCGCATTCTTTATCCAACGCAGTAGAAACAGGTAAACCTAGTATTGCTCTGGCATGCAAATCAAATTCTGTTTGTCTTTGCGTTACCATTGTGACCATACCCGTATCATGCGGTCTGGGACTTACTTCACTAAACCAGACATCATCACCTTTGATAAATAACTCCACCCCAAACAATCCTAAGCCACCAATATTATTAGTCACTTTAAAAGCGACATCCTGTGCATTTTTTATGGCTAAATCAGTCATTTTCTGTGGCTGCCAGCTCTCTCTGTAATCACCATCTTCCTGTACATGACCTATAGGTTCGCAAAAATGAGTTTCTATCACGCCATCAGCATTTAACGAGCGTACAGTGAGTAATGTAATTTCAAAATCAAAATCAACTGCGCCTTCAACGATCATTTTTCCAGTGTCTGCTCTACCGCCCGATTTTGCGACTTTCCAGGCAGCTTCTAATTGTTCCTCAGCCTTAACCATAGACTGGCCTTTGCCCGATGATGACATGGTAGGCTTAACAAAACAGGGATAACCGATACCGCTATCGACTGCTGCTTTTAGTTCTTGATAGGTTTCTGCAAAGGCATAGCTTGAGGTTGGCACCCCCACTTCTTCAGCCGCCATAGTACGAATACCTTCACGATTCATCGTTAACTGTACTGCACGCGCATTAGGTACAATTTGTGATAAGCCTTCCGCTTCTATTTCAGCTAAGGCATCGGTTGCAATAGCTTCTATCTCAGGAATAATAAAATCAGGTTTTTCTTTTGCAATTAACTGCTTAACTGCATCTGCATCGGTCATGTCAATCACATAACTACGCTGAGCGATATGCTGAGCTGGCGCATTGTTATAACGATCAACCGCAATCACTTCAACCCCATAACGCTGTAAAGAAATTGCTATTTCTTTGCCTAGCTCACCACTGCCTAGCAATAATGCTTTTGTTGCACTTTGG
>WTAG01000033.1 GCA_013139755.1 Methylomarinum sp.
ATTCGTTATATCTGACGAAGAAATTTTATAGACACTCATTAAATCATTCAAAAAATCTGCAGACTCTATATCAAAGGGCGTACTCATAAACTCTATACCAACATGATCGCAATATTCTTTTAAAGTCACCATTTCCGTTTTCCAAAACGTGTCATGTTTTGAAAAAAGCTCGAACTGAGATTGTGTTGGCTCTTTTGATGTATCCCAGTATGCAGGTGAATGTTTGGAGGCAAGTGTCTCAGCCTTGTAGGTCTGAAACTTGATCGCATCAGCCCCGCCTTCTTGTGCTTCGTCAACGAGACGTTTGGCAATATCCATTGAACCTTCGTGATTGACGCCTGCTTCGGCAATCACATAGGGGCGAACAAGTTTAGTATCGTAAGGACTGATAGTATTAAATAACTCAATGATGTTCATGTCAGGTCCACTACCTCATTTATAAGTTTAAGTGTTCGTGCTCGCCCACGGACAAGATCTGTTTTAGCCATAAGTTGACTCATATAACGCCGTGTCTGGAAATTTTCGACCAAGCTAACAAAAGCCTCTTGAATTTGATTACAAGCTACATTTCTACCTAAACCCAAATTGATAAAACCGTATTCTGCAGAAGCAAAAAAGTGCGTCATTTCACGTTCATTTTGCGCTAAAACAATGGTTGGTATGCAAAGCGATGCGACCTCATAGGTCGTCCGGCCTGCTGATGTAAAAACAATATCAGCTTGTTTCATATGTTCAGCAATTACCGCGCTATTAGTATAAATATCGATGTCTACGTATTGTTCCAGACTTTCGTATTGATCATATCCAAAACCAGCTACTACCGAAATTTTAACCTGATATTGCTGACAACAAGTTTGAATTGACTCAATGACTTTTTTAGTGAAATTATTAGGATCAACCCCACCAAAGGCAAGCAAAACATGATTTACCTTTTCCACGACTGGTTTAGGATAAGTCAGAATAAACTCATCCCGTAATATAAAATATTCGTGACCAAAATAATGTTTGGGAAGCAGCGCCTTCTCAGGGTAAATGGCATTTACCACTAAATCAGCCTCCAATGCTCCCGTCCCTAGATCTTCAAAATTAATTACCTTAATATTCAGTTTTTTAATTGATTTTATATAGTGAGCATCTGTATCCAGGATGTCATTTATCACGACATTTGGACTCAATAGCTTTATATCCTCAATAATATCATTGTGCTTTTGAATATGGACCTGATAATTTTTGGATGCAATTTTTTCAAATGCCAACTGACTTTTATTATCAACCAAAAATTCTATTCGATGATTTAAGATGTCGTTTGCAATTAACAGGGTGTTATATGCATGACCTAATCCAATTTCTTTATAACCGGAGACTACAAAAAGAATTTTCTTTCTTTTCAATGAGAATTCACATATATTCCAATCCTCATAGGTGTCTATATCTATAGCTTCACCTTCACTTAACAAATGAAGCTCAACGTTTTTTCCAATTCTATTTGTTTCTGTAATCTTCGTTTTACGTGTAATTAAAAAGCCTCCTGTTTCTTTATAAATTGGCTCAAGAAATTGACGGTTTACACGTTTTTCATAATTTGGAACAAATCTGCCATCTCGTTGCTTCCAAGTTAAATGAGTATCTATTTTTGCAGAAATTACTGTATCAATATCAGAATTCTGTATTAACTTTTCTATTGCAGAATCTAAAGATGATGTTTTTAATAGTGGTGAAGTTGGCTGAAGTGTAATAATGACATCATATGATTTTTTCTCTTTTGCCTCAGCCTGTTTATAAGCATCATAAATCACAGGGTCCAGAGTCGTCTGGTCTTGTGCTTTTGAAGCATCACGATGGATAACTTTAGAGCCAAGTTTTTTAGCAATAGTTAAAATTTCTTCATCATCACTAGAAACATAAACATCAGGTTTATAACACGAGCGAAATGCCATTTTAACACTGTAATATAGCAATGGTTTTCCAGCTAAAGATCGCAAGTTTTTCCTAGGTATCCCTTTAGAGCCACCACGTGCAGGAATTATAATTAATACTTTTTTTGTTTGAATCATGAAGGTAGTTTTGCCTTGCTAATATCATACTAAACTGTTAAAGACTTTATAATTGAACAAAGATCATCAATGCATATACACTTTATCCATCAAAGCCCTGGTAAACTGTTTTTTATCCCTAAAGTCCAAATGCGAGCCATCAGGCAAATTAAATTGCTTTAAAGACGAGTAATCCTCAAAATGAATAGTATTTTTAAAATTTGTCTCCAGAACACTCCAAAAACTTTCTTTAGGATAATAACCTCTATCAATTTCCCATATCAATTTATCAGAAGGAAACCGAACTAAAAAGACTCTGCCTCCTCGCTGTTCAATCTTATTAACCATTTTTTTTAATCTATTTATCCCTTCTAAAAATTTTGGTTTATTAACTGATCTTTTCTTTATTTTCCCTATTGCTTGTTGATAAATATTAAAAAACTCTTGGAAAGAGACTGCTTTATTTATCAGTTTTTTACCATAGTGTCGTTGTAAACGCATGGCATAAAATTGAGGCATTACAACTTTTTGGTAATCAGCATCTCTTGATCGATCCCAGTGTGTAACTAAGTAATTCCCTAAAGTTTTCTGTTGAAAAGCCAGACTTAAAATAACAGTAGCAGGGGTTGCACCTTCCAACCTCGTAACCATATTTTGATTTAAAAAACTTCTTATTTTATTATTAATAATCTTATAAGGTGCTTCATTTTTCAATTGGCTGTTGTAATACCCTACCCATTCAGATGCACGCGCTTTTTTTTGCGTCATCACTTTGGGCATAGTGACTGAAAGAATAACTGTTCCTGTCACATTTTTATCATTTGCTAAACTTTCCAGCACAGGATAAAAAGGTGAGCCATCAATTGCTAATTGAACCGGTTGTAAATGTGACATTTCTTTTACAATACCCAGATCCACATCCAGTTGTATTCTGGATGACCCTACTAAAATAATTGCCTTGTCACCCAAGTCAGATACTTTCCTTCGTTCATCTGCCCATAATTCTTTAGAATCAACGACTGAAGGTACCCAGCCTAACTGCCTCATTTTAATTTCAAAAAAAACAATAAAAAACAGAGCAATAATAATAACGCCTATCCATACACTCAACCAATGTCCCGTAGGCAATCTATCATTAGAACTGGAAGTAGATAAAAGCACGATCATCTCCTGATGCAAACAAATATAGGCTAATCAACTGAAT
>WTAG01000275.1 GCA_013139755.1 Methylomarinum sp.
GCTTATTTTTCTTAGACGGCGCTTCATGGGGATTGGGTAAACGCCCAAACAACTCCAGCGTTTTAGTTTTAGGGGTTGCGGTAAAGGCTAAATAACTGAGATTAGATGAAGCTCTGCGTGAAGCAACCGCAGCATCTAATATATCTTCAGTCGTTAACTCATCCTCTTGGCTATCAACCATCAACACTTCTTTTAACTGCCGTGCGGTTGAGCCTGTTTGTGATGAATGCGCTTCATCGGCAATCACCACATAGTTACGTTCTTTTAAGCTAATGCTGTTTTCTATGGCTTTTAACACATAAGGAAAGGTTTGAATGGTGACGATAATAATCGGCTGTGAGTTTTCTAAGGCACTGGCGAGTTTTTCAGACTTTGAACCATCACCTTCTTGATTATTGATTCGGCCGACCACACCCTCAACACTGGTAAATTGTGAAATAGTCTCTTGTAGCTGTGCATCCAATACATTTCTATCGGTAACAATAATAATAGAATCAAACTGTTTGTTTCCATTGGCATTATGTAGAGAAGATAACTGATGCGCTACCCAGGCAATGGAATTAGATTTACCCGACCCCGCGCTGTGTTGAATCAGATATTTATGCCCAGGCCCTTCAGTCTGCGCTGCATCAACTAATTTATTCACCACATCCCATTGATGGTAACGCGGGAAGATTAAGGTTTCTTTTTTATACTTGCGACCTTCCCAATCTTCTTTTTCTTCAATCTGTAAATGCACAAAGCGAGCTAGAATCTTTAACAGGTTGTCAGGCAGTAATACCTCATTCCATAAATAATCAGTAGCGTATTGATCGACATTATCCGGCACATCATTACCCGCACCACCGTCTTTTGTGCCTTTATTAAACGGTAAGAAATAAGTATCCTCGCCCTCTAGTCGGGTTGCCATATACACTTCATATTGACTAACTGCAAAATGTACTAACGCGCCACGCTTAAAGCTTAATAAGGGTTCTGGCTTTTTAGTTGCAGGATCAATGGCAAAACGAGTGGTTTTATATTGTTTGATGGCATTTTGTACCGCCTGTTTAAATTCAGACTTTAATTCTAAAGTGGCAATCGGCAAGCCATTAACAAACAGCACCAAATCAATCCGCCATGCTTTGGCTTTAGTGCCTGTCTGCGCTAAATGCTCTTCGGTTGCCCACGGGCTATAAACCAACTCAGGCACAATACGACAGCGGTTCTGTTTGTATCGTGCTAGAGTATCAGGGTTTAAATCATGCTCAGGTTTAAACTGACATAAACTAAAGCGTGTACCACGGTCTCGTATTTCATGTCGTAAAACTCCCAAGGTGCCAAAGGTACGCATTTCTTTATTTGCGGCATTGGGATCAGCTTTATTCAGCTGAGTCGCCACGCGTTCTAAAAACTTTTGTTCTGGATTATTAGGGTAAAGTGTGCAGAATTTTTGCCATTGCACTTCCTGAGTCTCTTTAACAAAGCCTAAGACATCTTCGTCATATAAGGCCAGGTGTCGATTATAGTTTTCAGGTTTGCCTAATAACCAGCCATTAGCGAGTAGCTGGTTAATCATATCGTTTTGAAATACGCTTTCGTTTGATTTGCTATCCATTCACATAAACCCTGTTTATTTATTGATGGGAAAAGATCTTTTCCTCATCTATTATCTTAAAACTAGCACTTTATATTCAGTAATTACAAAGCTTCAACAACTTCATTTTTCAAATAGCGAGCAACACTATCTATTTCGGGAAATAAAGAAGCCTCCGATATAGATAGTTCCGATAATTCAGATAGCATCACTTTTTTGCCAGCTTGGGATACACCTATGGATACGGGTGTATTATTATCTCTTTTGCATAGATAAGGATAAGGAATTTCAGCAGGCTGAGTGATAGTATTTTTCATACCGAATATAAAGAAAGCTCCGCTTTGTTGTGTGATACGGCGGTTGTCTAACTTTGCTTTCACACATTGCACAGAGTTTAAGTGCTTAACATTTATTCCATCTTTGAAATAAGGTTTCTCCGCCTGTATTTCATGAAGAAACCTTCCTTTATCCTTAAGGTACTCAAAGTTTCTTGGCATTTTTGCCAAATTACCAATTACTGCGGCGGTATCACTATTAAAAAACTTAATATCTTCATCAGGAACTTCATACACTAAAACCTCTCCATTTCTGCCTACTTTACCTGTTCCATAATGAGAGCAACAAGAAAAATAAAGAGCTACTAAAGGGTTAGTTGTAAGATCTAGCAGTCGTGTAGGCAACCCATAATGCTGCATCTTGACTAAATATTCTAGCGTGGAAGAGCAACCAACAAATTCTTGTGGGCATTGAATAACCATGTTCTTGAACAAAGTATCTTCCTTATCCGCATAGGTACCTACAGAGCTACCATTTTTAATCTCTCTAAAAACTGAGGGAACTGACTCATAAGAATCATCAGAGTGCCCTCGATAAAATAAGGTATATCCTTTTCGAGATTCGATTTTCTTGATTCTTTTGATAAAGCTAGTGATTGAAGCAACTCGGCCAACAGAACTACTCATAGTATGCCTTCCAATTTCTTACATCTATTTTTCCTGTGACTGCGGCTGAGATTAGCGCTGTACGACGCTCATGGATAAGCCCAATAGCGGACTCATTTTTCTTTATTAACTTGTTATATCTCTCCAAGTTATCTGAAATATATTCAGAAACAAGCAGCTGTTCTTCAACTGATGGAGGCACTACAATCGGAATATTAATAACATCATCGTTTGATAAGTTTGCTTGCTTTGTTCCTGATGGCAAAGAATAAAGCTGTTTTAAATACGGTTCTGATCGAATGGAGAAAAGCAGATATTCTGGAGAAATTTTTGATTTTATAGGTGTTATTTTTCCTACACGCTGATTAAGCATAAAAGGCCCTGCCTCATTCACATGAACTGCAAAGCCATAATCTGTTTTTCCTAAAGTCCCCGTTAAAGACATCAGTATATCTCCTCTCCCTACAACAAAATCCTTATGCGAACCTATAATCGATTCATCAACAAACACTGGTTGTCTTTCAAGTGCTAGACGATTCAAATAAACATTTCCGATGCGCAAAAGCTGTACTCCATTATCTTGAAACGAATCGCTATTGAATGCATAACCGCCTTGCATTTGTGCAAAGTATTTTACCTTAGAGACAACCCAATGCTCAGGCACTTCACCCAGCCACTCAACGCCTGAGTCGCGCATGGGGGCGTTGGGATTTAAACCTTTGGTCAC
>WTAG01000417.1 GCA_013139755.1 Methylomarinum sp.
CAAACAAAAAGTATCATAAAAATCAGAGGCTGGTTTGGGGTGGCTTGTTATTAATCACCGCAATTATTCTTGTGGTGGTTGGTGCTTATAATTATTTTGGAATGTTAGAAGAAGTTGATGCGCTGGAACGCAAACATCAGTTAGCGATGCGCTCTGTGCATATAGATCCGAAGAAGCCAGGTCGAATAGCATCATCTGTAGAAACTCCAAAGGCAGTGAAAGCGGATCAAACGTCACGGCGTAAGGTGGCGCAGAAGCAAGTATCCGTAAAAAATCCAGTCACCATGTCGGGTAAAAACTTGATTAAGGCATCAAAGGTTAAACGTAATATTTCAATCAAGAAAACCAGTGCTGAAGATCCAATAAATACGTTATTGAGAGATGCCTGGTTAGCCTACAACAAAGCTGATTATTCAACAGCAATCAGAGCCTATGATAATGTGTTAAAACGTGAGCCAAAAAATCGTGATGCCTTGCTTGGTATGGCGGCTGTGGCTGTTAAAACTGCTGATTATAAAAAGGCGAAAGCCAGTTATCGATTATTGTTGAAGCTTGATCCACGGGATCAGGTAGCGATGTCAGGGATGTCGAACATTGAAAAATTGTCTTTAAGTTCGCAGGACGAAAGTAAGCTCAAATTTATGCTGCAACAGCAGCCTTCAGCTACGCATTTAAATTTTGCACTGGGTAATTATTATGCAAGAAAAGGCCGCTGGCCGGAAGCGCAGGCAGAGTATTTTAAAGCCTGGCAAGGTAATAGTGACAATGCTGATTATATTTATAATCTTGCAGTCAGTCTGGATCAGTTGGGTAAGGCAAGTGAGGCGCTGCGGTTTTATAAAGAAAGTTTGTTACTTGCCAATAAACAAAATATAAGTTTTTCAATAACAGAAGTTGAAAAACGCATTGGGCAGATTTCAGTTAAGTAGATAGCTATGGATCCTATTGATAAAAAAAAGAGAAGCCTATTTGGTGAGCAGTTGGTTGAAAAAGGACTTGCTTCTGCAGATCAGGTAGACATTGCATTAACCGAACAAAAGAAAAACGGACGGTTGATAGGCGAAATTCTGGTTTCATTGGGCTTTGTATCAGAATCCGTTATGAGGGATGTGCTCGGGCAAGTTCTGGGCATAAGTAGCGTTGATCTTAAAACTGTTGTTCCTGATTCTTTAGCGCTTGATCTGATTCCAAAAGAAATTGCTGAAAGGCATGTGGTTGTTCCGATCAGTTATAACCCGGAAGATCAGAACCTGATGCTAGCAATGAAAAATGCATCGGACTTACAGGTACTTGATCGAATACATGCAATTGTTGGTCGCAAAATTGAAATTACACCTTTTGTTTCTGGTGAGGGTGAAATAAAGAAAGCGATTGATCAGTTTTATGGCTATGAACTTTCGGTAGATGGCATTCTTCATGAAATAGAAACAGGTGAAATTGATTACAAAAGTCTTGATGCCGTAGAAGATGAATATAGCCAGCCACTAGTCAGATTAGTCGATGCGGTTCTGGCAGATGCAGTAAAACGTGATTCATCAGACATCCATTTTGAACCGGAAGAAGGATTTTTACGACTTAGATATCGAATTGATGGCGTGCTAAGGCAAATACGAAGTCTTCATAAAGATTACTGGTCAGCCATTGTTGTACGCCTTAAGGTTATGTCTGGAATGAATATTGCTGAAACTAGAATTCCGCAAGATGGCCGTTTGAGTTTACAGGTGCAGGGGCATCGTGTTGATTTTCGTGTTTCGGCTCAACCTACAACGCATGGTGAGAATATTGTTCTCCGTGTTCTCGACCGAGCAAAAGGTATTGTCCCGCTTGAAGATCTCGGCTTGCATGAAGACACACTGAGTGCTTTAAAGATGATGATGGCACGCCCCGAAGGAATTATATTGGTAACGGGGCCTACCGGTAGTGGTAAGACAACAACACTGTATTCAATGCTGAATTATGTAAAGTCAGAAGAAGTTAATATTATGACGCTGGAAGATCCTGTTGAATATCCGGTTGATATGATTCGACAAACATCGATTAATGAAGTAGCAAGAATGGATTTTGCTAATGGTATTCGTTCAATGATGCGTCAGGATCCCGATATTATTCTAGTCGGTGAGGTGCGTGATGAGGACACCGCTGAAATGGCATTCAGAGCAGCCATGACAGGTCATCAAGTATTAACAACACTGCACACCAATTCAGCGATCGGCGCTGTACCACGATTACTTGATATAGGTGTGCTGCCCGACATCATGACAGGAAATATTATTGGCATAATAAGCCAACGATTGATACGCATACTGTGTAAGCATTGCAAAAGAGAAACATGGTCTGATGTGATAGACAGTAAATTGTTAAAGGTTAATGAGCCAGTAAAGATTTATGAGTCTGTTGGTTGTGAACATTGTGATAATACTGGCTATAAGGGGCGAGTTTCAGTCATGGAGGCATTAACCATTGATGCGGAGCTGGATGAATTGATTGCAAAGAGAGCAACACTGGGAGAGTTAAAGAATTGTGCTCAACGTTTAGGTTATAAAACCCTGGCTGATGATGCAATAAGAATTGTTATGGCAGGTTTGACTTCATTACCGGAAGTATCACGAGTAATAGATATGACTCAGCGACT
>WTAG01000081.1 GCA_013139755.1 Methylomarinum sp.
GCTCAGTAGAACTGCCCAGAACCACCGATTATCGAAAACCCGATAACCAGTAGCTCCAGACAGGTATTTTTTAAGCATGTATCGCTATCGCTCACAAGCTTAAAAATACTCCTGAGCTTCGCGTTATACCCTCGCTTTTTTAGCTAGAGGGGTTTTGTACTTCTTTAGATCAGAAAGATCAAGAGCGGTTTCGATTTATGCCAAGCTGACCGTGGATAACTGAAAGCTGATGTACTATTAAGTTTTTTTTCATGTTTAACGCCTGATGTTTAATGTTATACTTTTTACGTGGCTAGGGTAGCTCCCGACTGCCAGAAATCAAGGTCACTTCTGGCTGCCACTATCTCATGTGACCACATTCTTTCCTTGGAGAATAAATGCCTGAATGTAAAAGCGTTACCATTATTGATACCACTATTAATATTGTTGAGTACCTTGGTAAAAGGGTTGTTACTCTGGATATGGTCGACAAGCTGCATCATCGCCCAGAAGGAACCGCATCTAGGAATTTTACAAAAAATAAAGACAGGTTTGAGGAAGGAAAGCACTTCTATCTTGTTGATTTTTCTAAAAACAACGAATTTCGTTCTTTTAATATTGAGATACCTACAAGAGGTTTGACCGTCATTACAGAGCGAGGGTATTCCATGCTTGTTAAGTCTTTTAATGATGATTTTGCTTGGGATGTTCAAGAGCAGCTTTCTGATAGTTATTTTGATACTGGAACGCAAATGTCTACCGCAGAGTTTATTTTGCATCAAGCTCAGATTGCTGTAGATCAAGAGCGCAAAATAAAAGCTATTGAGGTTAGGCAGGATGTAGCAGAAAGACATATTGTTGAAACTAACGCTAAAGTAAGGATTGCTGAAGAAAAAGCAGATTGTGCATTCAAATCTGCACAAGCCGCGCTTGAGCACAAATTCGGAAATGCTGACTACTTTACAATAATGGCTTATAGCTCTATTCATGGTGGCTCTTTAGATATAAGTGAAGCAAAAATCAGAGGAGTCAATGCAGGAAGGCTTTCCAGGCAAAATGATAAGCCTATTATTAAAGTTCCTGATGAACGCTTTGGAAAAGTAAATTCTTATCATATTAGTGTGCTAGAAAAAGTATTCTCTGATATAAAAAAGTAAAAATAAAACTATGACGCGGAAATAAAGTTCGACGCTTGACGCAGGTTTTTATAACTTGTCGTTCAAGCGGTCGAGCCGCTTAACTCATGGTTATGTATAGGCATATTATTTGACTAAAAAGTATATTTAATTGCATTTTTTGGCTATAATTGTCAAAAACTAATATTAAATTGATATTTATCGTGATTATTGAATTAGCTGTAGAGAATTTTCGATCCATTAAAACAAGGCAAACATTCAGCCTTACTAAATCTAAGTCTAGTTCTGATGAGTTAGGCGGAAATGCTTTTGATCCCAAAGCTCTTAGTGTTTCCCCCTTACTCCGAACTGCTGTAATTTATGGTGCTAATGCAGCTGGTAAATCTAATTTCATCAAAGCTGTAAAGGTGATGAGAGAAATAGTAGCGAATTCAGCAAAAAATATTCAACGTGGAGATAAATTACCCATTACTCATTTCAAGCTATGTGACTCAACAATTGGAAAACCAACAGAATTCGAGGTTATTTTTATCGCTGATGGTATCAAGTATCAATATGGTTTTTCGGCAACGTCAGAAAGAGTAATGGAAGAATGGTTATATGCGTTTCCAAAATCGAGACCTCAACGTTGGTTTATTAGAGCTTTTGATGAAACTAAAGATGAATATGTGTGGGACTTTAGTTCATTTTTTGTCGGTAAAAAGCAGACCTGGAAAGATTCTACTCGGAATAACTCTTTATTTCTTTCTACCGCTGTAATGCTTAATAGTGAACAGCTCAAACCAATTTATGATTGGTTTACCAAAACCCTCAAGGTTACAGGTATTGATGGATGGAGTGGTGGCTATACTGCAGAGCTTTGTACTAAAGATGACGGCAAAAAAGATGTTTTAAAATTCCTTAATTCAGCTGATTTAGATATTAATGATTTGAAGCTTGAATCAAAAAAAATTGATAACTCCGTCTTTCCTGACGATATGCCATCGGACATGAAATCACATTTACTTAAGGAGCTTGAAGGTAAAGAGTTTATTGATATTAAAACAGTTCATAAAACGGCACAAGGAAAAGATATTTTATTTGATCTGGATGATGAGTCTGATGGAACAAGAAAAATTTTCTCGTTTGCAGGGCCGTGGATTGATACATTGAGAAATGGTAAAGTTTTATTTATTGATGAATTACATGATAGCTTACACCCTCATATTGTTAAGTTTTTGGTAAACCTTTTTCATAATACAAAGACTAATCCAAATAATGCTCAATTAGTTTTTACAACACATGAAACATCAATTTTGGATCAAGATGTTTTTAGGCGTGATCAAATCTGGTTTTGTAAAAAAGATAGAGAACAGACTACAGAAATTTACCCATTATCAGATTTTAGCCCTAGAAAGGGTGCTGAGAATCTTGAGAAATCTTATTTGGCAGGTAGATATAGTGCTTTACCTGTAATTAGTACATTAGGACTACTTGGAGAATAAGTTTTGGGTAGTGAGGATTTATTTCATAAACGGAAAGCGAAAAAGCAACAAGATACTGCTCGGCAGAAAGCAAATCGTAAGCCATACGATAATGTGCTTATTGTTTGTGAGGGTGAAAAAACAGAGCCTTATTATTTTGAGGAAATGAGAGTTTATTTAGATCTTGATTCTGCAAATGTTGCAATTGATGGTAGTTGCGGATCCAGTCCAAAAAGCGTTGTAGAACATGCTCAAAATTTATTTAATAAAGAAAGAGCGAATTCAGGAAATTACGACCGAGTGTTTTGTGTTTTTGATAAGGATCAACATGAAACTTTTAGCTATGCTTTAGATAAAATAAACTCAATTAATCGGGAATTAAAAAAAGAAGGTTATTCAAAAGAAGTTGTTTTCACCGTAATTCGATCAATACCTGCTTTTGAATATTGGTTTTTATTGCATTTCACACCATCGACAAAACCTTATTCTCCATTAGCTACTAAAAGTGTAGGAGATCAAGTCATTGATGATTTGAGGGTTTATTTACCTGATTATGAAAAGAAACAAGAGGGAATCTACAAATATTCCATAGATAATAGGTTAATTGATGGTGCTAAAGCTCACTCAAACAGAATCTTTGAATCTTCAAAAAATACAGGGGATATAAACCCAAGTACAAATGTTCATGATTTAGTTGAGTACTTAGAGGAGTTAAAGTACATAACCAAAAAATCCACTTGACCATTTAAAGCGTCACAATTTTTGCGATGCAAAAAGTTGCGCCACTTTAAATGGCGTAACCGTTCAGCCCCCTAAACTGCATATATTACAGTAGGTTACAAAGGATCAAAATAGTGTCAAAAACACCGTTTCACTCGTAAGTCATTGATAGCTGGTAACTGCCCATCAAAATTGGAGTTTTTGCCAAAATTTAGATGATTTTTAGGCAATAAAAAACAATGAGTTGCAGTTCTATAGGGGGGTCTGAACGGTTACTAAATGGCAAGTGATTTGGGCGTTATCGCCTCCTGCGAGAACAAGCATCGAAAAATAAAACTGTTGTTGAAAGAGC
The DNA here is from genome assembly GCA_013139755.1 of Methylomarinum sp. The sequence continues at coordinate 3,651 of WTAG01000081.1, forward strand.
TGAAGCTGAGTACTGTGATCCAAGGTTCAAAGTGAAAAAGCTAACGCAGATGTGGAAAATATAAGGCTGTGAAAAAGAGAGTCTTGATGTTTGCCAGGCTGATTACAGAAAAATAAAGCTTGGACAACGGCCACGCCATAGAAAAAGCGAAGAGCAGGAAAACAGAAGAAATGGAACATGCTTAATTTTATAACCAGACAAATCAACTTGCCTTAATTTTTCTTATGCGTAGTTTATTGCGGTGAAAAAAAATCTTCTGTCCTGCATAGGGCATGGCGTGGAAAACAGCAAGTTATTTAAACGTTAGGCAACCAAAATGGAAATTAAAGAAATTAGGCCAATAGATATTGCTAGAAGATTGAGAACAGAAAGCAATGAATCTTTCTTTTCATGGGTTAAGCTCGTGATAGCTCTAAGTAGTTCGTTTCTATCTGTGCTTATTGCATTCAAAAGTAATTATGTGCCTTCCAATCCCCAATACTTATTTTTACTTTCACTTGGTTATATTTCTTTTCTTGTCACTATTGTTTCTGGCTTAATTATTCTGCATTCCGAAACTCAAACAAAACTTGACTCAGCAAACAGAATTGAAAAAATAATTACAATACACGGTGAGCAAGCTGCGGTTGATGATATAAACAATAGAAATGGAAAATCTATTGCTAGGCCAATATATTATTGGGCTCAATATGTTTTTCATATATCATTTGGTCTATCACTTTCGTTTATTGTGTCATTTGTGTTATCAAACTTATAGAATAATGCCTAACGAACAAGGTTAGATTGTGATCGCGAAGCGAGCCACAATCTGAACCGTTTGTTGGACAAGCCCGGCACGATAGTAGAAAGTTGATTAAATTCGCTCTATGGAAATATCTTTTTATTGATCAGCCCGATTGATTAATCGACCCTCTGATTTACCTATCTAAAGAACATTGAAAGTTGTCCATTGCAGTCAACCCTCAAAAATTTAACTACCGAGGTAGTTTTTTAGCCGTCATCCCTGATTTCAACCCAAGCGACTGCCTCAGCAACTCATTCGCTGCTAGCTTGGGTTAACGTGTGTCAATTTACATACGCGCTAATGACTCCAGTGGTTAAGTCAGCACAAGATTAGAGGCGATTTCCACTCTCGGTATTCGCCTGCGGCCCACCACCAT
>WTAG01000197.1 GCA_013139755.1 Methylomarinum sp.
AGGTGGGATTTTAAAATATCTGGAAGAAGTACCCGTCGAGCAATCGACATGTCAAGGTGAATGTTTTGTTTTTGATAACCGAGTAGCGGTTAATCATAATCTAGAAAAAGGCCAGTATGACCAGTGTTACGCCTGCCGTTACCCCATTACTGAAGACGAAAAGAAAAGTGAAAAATTCATTCAAGGCGTAAGCTGCCCGCATTGCTACCACAAGGTCTCAGAAAAACAGCTCCAGCGTTTTACGGAGCGAGAAAAACAGGTGCAAATGGCTAAACAACGTGGCGAAAAACACATCGGCTCTTCAGCCAAAGAGGACTCATCAAAACGCCGTGAGTTAAAACATCAATTTAAAGAACAACAAAGGCAGAAGAAATCCGCCCCATAAGCATCCAATGTAGAGCGGACTTCAGTCCGCTTTCCGTATAAAAAAAACTCCCAAGACTGTTTTCTTTAAGAAGCCGCTTCCAAGCTAATCGTCATATCCTGCTCAGGCTCACACAAACAGGCAAAAAATCCATTTTTTTCAATTTCATCGTCATCCAGCCCTTCCTGAGCCTCTTTTGGCGGCGTAACATCCACACTATAGACCACACAACTGTAACATCCCCCTTGTCTACAGCCATGAGGAATATCAACTCCTTCACGTAAAAAGCTTTCTAATATTGTCTCATCAGGGTGAGTGCTAACTTCTTGACCATCAAATTTTATTTTTGCCATCTTTCTTTTAATAAATCCTATCAAAGTACATGACACTATTTTACATGAATTAATATGGCTATTGCAGTTCAACAGGGTAAACCAGAATAATAAATTGACAGTGGAAGCAGAAAACAATTAAATTCTGCTAATACACTTAAGGAACCTCTGATCAAGTCATGAACTCGTACCTTATACTCAGAATATCCAGCTTCTGCGTTAAAAACCTTCGCAATAGCCTGCTATTACGTGCGATTTTTGCCTTGAATCTGAATATTCTGAGCATAATCTACTTCGTCCAGACTTAATCAGAGGCTCCTTAATTAAAAATTCTACTTCTATACTTCGCGCGGTTACGGTTGCGGATTTATATCTTCAACACAAGACTCCACTCAAAGACCAACGGTTATACATCTTCAAATAAGATAATTTAATAACTATTAATAAACAAATCAAATGAAAGATCCCAATATTCTTTTTATAATTTTTATATATTTATTTTTATTGTTCATGATTTTCATGTTTCAAAGGAATCTGATTTATTTCCCGGAAACATACCACCAAAATCAACAGACTAAACTCATCTCGCAATTTAATTTAAAACCGTGGCCTGATGAAGAAAACTATCGTGGATATATTAGTAAAAACCAACCAACCCAAACCAAAGGCACCATCCTTATTTTTCATGGCAATGCTGGCTCTGCCAGATCACGGTTGTACTATATTAAGGCACTGGAACGACTCGGTTATCGGGTTGTTTTGGCTGAATACCCAGGATATGGATCCAGGACAGGACAACCCTCGGAATTAGTTTTTATTGAAGACAGCCTGCAAACAGTACGACTCGTTAAGCAACATTTTGACGGTCCCTTTTTTCTTTGGGGAGAATCTCTCGGAGTAGGCGTCGTTTCAGGTATAGTGAAAACAGGAGAAATTAAAACAAAAGGCATCATTTTAATGACACCTTTTGATAGCCTGCCCAGTGTTGCTCAACACCATTACTGGTATTTTCTGGGTAAATGGCTAACTCGATATAAATTCGACAATATTACAAACCTAAAGAACTATTCAGGTAATACTGCGGTCATTCTGGCTGAAGAAGATAAAATAATCCCAAAACATATATCTGTAAAATTATATCAATCCATCTCTGGAAGAAAGCAGCTCTGGGAATTTGCCGGATCAGGACATAATTCCTTACCTATTTACCCAGATTCACAATGGTGGGCAGAAGTAATGAAGTTTGTTGATAACGAATAAGAATAGATCATGTAAGCCATGCTCTTAACCAAAGAACCATAGGGTGTTTATTTTACATTTCATCGTGATGGATTTTATTTACTATTAAATAGTGCAATAAATAATTCTATTCGTAAGGGTCTAGCCATGGAAGATGCAGACTGGTTTACGATGCAAAAATAAAGACCAGATCCATCCCCTTTGCTATGTTAGTGATAACCTTATAGACGCGTAAATCCAACAAAGGATCAGAGAAGTGATTTGTTAGATGCCACCATGTTAGCCAACAATTCGTAATGCAAGATATGGCACAATGTTAAATACGAATATACATATTTTGAAAAATGCCATGCCCGCATAATGAATTGCGTCGAACTTCTCAACTGACAGCTTTAAAAACTTCCCATGAACCCGATATACAAAATCGTGGGCCAGCGTCAGCCATAACACCCAAAAGAGCAACAACCCAATATTAATTACCGAGCACCAGGCAAGAACGTCACGAAATAATTCAACTGTCATTATTAATCCCCCTTCTGGCCTCTAACGAGGCTTTAGAAAAACTCAAAAATATAGCTTCAAAATAGCCACTCAGTTATTTTTTGATCATTTCCATCATGCTCGCTTTTTTCATTAACATCAAGAGTTTCATTTAATACCTTGATTTACCTAGCCTGTACAGTAGATTTATTGGATTTTCTGTGGTTGTTAAGCCTATTCTTTCCCTTTATGCAGCTAGCTTTCCAGTGTGACTAACTTTTCGATATTTTATATCAAGCAGAAAAAAAGACTTCTGCCTATTTAAATTGCAACAGAACAAACCCTAAACACAATATAAATCCAATACCAGGTATGGCTATATGCACATTAATATAACCCTGTGCCCCCTGCTGATAATGCCTGAGTTTAATTACGCATAAACTTAAATTAATCAATGCGAAAATAGCCAAAATAATAAAACTGGTAATCTTAGCCAGGGTAACAATCGGTAACCAAAGCGCAAAAATCAATAATAGTATTGAGAAAAACACTGTTGCCATGACCGGTGTTCTGGTTTTAGGGTTAATCACTTTAAAATAAGCGGGAGCAACACCCTGCTCTGCCATGCCATACATAACTCTGGAGCCCATTACTATCTGCACCAGGGCGCCATTTAAAATAGCAATCAAACTAATCAGGCTGATGATGGAAACAGGAACCTGACTGTTTTCTTTTATAATCAATGCAAAAGGTGCTGGGTGATTAGCCAGTTTATCGATAGGCAAAGTCAACACAAAGGCAAATGAAACTAAAACATATGCGACGGTAGTGATAAGCAGAGCAATTATAATTCCAGCCGGTAAATTCTTTTCCGGCTCAATAACCTCTTCTGCAACATTAACCATATCTTCAAAGCCAATAAAGGCATAAAAGGCTATAAATGCACCAAAAATAATTGTTTGCCAAATGTCCCAAGAAAATGGCGGAATAAACTCATGCCACCTGTCGGGTAAAGTCATTAAGCTATCCTGACTAACATATAAAATCAGCGCGACCCCAGTAATCTCAATTATGGTTACCAAAGCGGCAAACTTCACCGAAATTGAAATACCTGATATAGCTACAATGGTTATAAAAACAACATAACAAATAATGCTGACAGCAACTGAAATCTTTGTAAATTCATTCAGATAACCATAAAAACCATGTGCCATCACAGCGGCAGAAACAATACCGGTCAAGACAACCCCCCAACCTACCAAAGCGGTTAGCCATGCTCTATCAAATGCCTGATTAACATAAACCGCCTCACCGCCACTTTTGGGGAAGCGACTGGATAACTCTGCATAGCTAAATGCAACAAAAGCAGCGATCAATGCAGATAACAAAAATGACACCGGTGCATAAATTCCACTTAGCCCGGCTATTTTTCCACTGAGTGCATAAATACCGGCACCCAAGATGGTTCCAACACCATAAAACACCAGTAAAGGTAAGCTGATCACTCTGTTTAAGGTTATTTTGTCCCGCATGTTTAACACCTGCTTGCCAAGCAATATTAAATTTCGACCAACAGAGAAATATAAAATTCAAACACTATCTCTGTCAAAGCAAGAATAGCTGGCAAGCTACCTTTATTACTTAAACCATTCAGGCTCATACTGAATCAAGCTCAATATACCGGCTACAAATCATCAAGTATTGTTCACTATCAAGCAAAGTAGCTTTATATCGTCCCTCTCATAATGTACCTGCTCGGAAATATTGGTCATTAAAACGTAAGCATGGATCTCATACTAATCCCAATAAATACTAACTCTAACCGGTTACTAAAAAAACAGGAAAAGAAAAACATTGATCGTAGCCCGTATGGAGTATCACGTAATA
>WTAG01000284.1 GCA_013139755.1 Methylomarinum sp.
AAGACTCCCACCAAATTAATATGCGGTGGTGTTAACCACTTCCTCCCACCAAATTAATATGCGGTGGTGTTAACCACTTCAACAATAGCTAAAAACAAAAAAATCACTTATAGTTCAACAGGTTTTAGCAACCATTTCTTTTAAACAACATACTGATAGAATATTTTTAACAATATTCAGGCTATATGTATTCTCTTCAAGAGACCCTATTTACTGACAGGCTCAATAGTAAAAACCGAGGATAATTTATGAATAGCAACAATATAAATACAATAAAACAGCAATATTGGAAAATTCGTGAATACAGTTATCAAATTTATCAAAACCCCAAAGGACTATTTAAAAAACTCTTTAAATATCTTTCTAGACCGATTAGAACTATTTGGCATACCTATAATAGAACTATCGTAGATGCAGGCGGAGGAGTACTTATCCGTATACAACCTGCAATTAGCAACTCAGCTCGATGCGCCATTGTCAGCAGAACCTATGAAAAACCAGAGCTGATTTCTATCGAAGCAAAATTAACAAAAGATGACATTGTAATGGAGCTTGGAACGGGAATAGGTTTTATTTCAACATATTGCGCAAAGAAAATTGGCTCCAACCGAGTACATACTTTCGAAGCTAATCCAGATCTTGAGGAAATTATACGCGATACCTTTCATCTCAACAACGTATCGCCTTCACTCCAAATGTGTATTCTCGGAGAAAGCAACGGTACTACAGAGTTTTTTACAAATCCAAATTTTAGTGCCTCATCAATTTATCGTACAAGCAAAAAATCTAATTGTATTAATGTACCAATGCGTTCTGCCAATGAAGAAATAAAAAAAATAAGCCCAACATTTCTCATTTTAGATATTGAGGGTGCGGAATATTCACTATTTAAGCACATCGATTTAAATGGGATTCACAAAATTGGAATGGAACTTCATGATCATATTATTGGTAACGAAAAAGCAGAAGAAATACTCTCTATATTAAAAAGTAAAGGTTTTTCAGAAAACCCTATTTATTCATCCAATCGAGCTATTTTTTTAGAACGATATTGAACACGCCTTGAGCTTGCTAGCACTATTAGCCCTTGATAGGGGATAGCCCGAAGGGCAATTTGCCTGTCCTGGCGCGGTTAGCACTATAGGAAACGCTAAATTGTTCCCGGTGAACCGCAGAGCTACTTGTGGGAGCCTTAACGAAGCAGGGTTTTGTGCATGGTCGAGACCTGCTGTTGCTTATTCATTCACCGCGTGGTAAATCGATTTTCAAAGTTGAGCTAGGACTGATATTGCAGGCTAAATTCATCAATTAAAATTACTACCTAAATTTTTTTAAAGCACTCTCTATTTTATAAAAAAAATAATATAGTTTTAATATCGCTAGATTTATGTTTTTTCTATTCTCGGAAATTATTTTAGCAGATACAACATGATTATTAATTTTAAAATAATGATGAGTAAATCGTAGATCACTTCTTCCTAATGAAGAAATATGAAAATTTTCTTTCCAGGCTAAATAAGTTAACGACAATTGATCTCTTTTAGGGCCTGTACAATATTCATTCCACCATAATTCCATAAAATCAGATAACTTTTGACTCTTTTTTCTAACAATTATGTTAGCCTCAAATAATCCATAATTCGCTGGAAATTTATTTCTTCTATATTTTAGTAGTTGTCGTCCAATAACGAATGGGGATTCAAGCCCCCTAAAAGCACAATTATATGCCTCATCATAAACACAACTTCTTTGGCAATGTTCAAAAAAGAATAAATCTCCTTCTTTTGATGCAACATCACTTGCAAATTCATAAACATCACCCACTATATTGATTGACCCATCAATATAGATAGTTAGGTCATATTCACTCAATGGTTCAATTAAATGGGGATGTATTTTAACGTATCTATTTGTATCTTTATGATTAAGCCCTAGGTCAGGGGGTCTTTTATAAATCCAGGGGGAACTAACGTTTTTCTCGTCGTCAGAAAAGAAATAATAATCTATCCGAGAATCAATTCTTTTAGGGATATTCACATTATCATATCCCCCCGTTATGCATGTGTAGACCGCTATTCTCATATTTAATCTTTGCTATTTACGGGGTTTATAAAGGTAGTTAAAAATTTTCAATTGCTAATTTATTGGAAATATTCACAAAAAATACCCCCCCGACGGACTAAAGTTTGTTAACTGCCATTTCAAAACATTCAAACTAACTAAATCATCCCGTGGACCTACTATAGCTATCGAAATTTAGAGTGTTGAACAAAGATGTCTTTTAGATACGTAATAATATCCAATATTTAATCACGTAATTAATAATGCGCACATGTAACTTTGGGGCAACATTTATTTTTACTTGTTCTGAATCAAACAAATCTGCCAGCACTTTTAGCCATAATTTACCTACAACACTTGGTGAATAATGTTTTTTTGCAAAATGATTCGCTTCTACTCCAATTTTTTCCCTGATACTTTCATTCTTACATTCAAGAATGGTTTCTGAAAAATCTTCAAGTGAATCAGCTATCAAACAATTTACTCTATCTTGTGCAATATCTAAATACGATTGTATTGGTGTGATAATTGTTGGCATACCCAATGACATAAACAACGTCAGACGATTTGTTGATTTTATATTAAATCGTTCCCCTGCTGGCAATGGAATAATTGCAACATCACATTGAAGAATATCTTCATAAACCGTTTCCAAAGACCACTGACATGTTGCCCACTCTGCATTAGATATTGAAATCACATCAATTTTATCTTTTAACTCTTCATCTGCATACAGTTTCTTAATAAAGTCTTGAATAAAAATGGGGGTTCCTTGCCCTATCCATACTATCTTTAGTCGGTCATTAACCTGCCTATAGTCAGTTTTAAAACTATTCACTGGAGTCTCAAGCATATCATCGATTATGGTGGCAGAATCGAGTTTTAATAATTTTTTTAACGCAACTGTTGTTACAATTGTAGTGTCAAAATAATTTGAATATTCGCCAGGAAATGGATCACATTGAATCGCTACCGTCTTAACTCCATTTAATCGTAGTAATTCACTTAATTTAAAACTCATCCATCCAGGTTTTTGAAAAAAAACCACGTCATATTTTTCTTTTAATATTATTTTCAGCAGAGAAAAAAAGTATTTAGAGTAGTTTTTCTCGTATTCATAAAAGTTTTCAGCAATTACAGAAGAGTCTAGACCTACCCCAATAAAATACTCATGAATACGATACCCTTGAAGACGCGAACTAGCACGATTGTAGTCGCTAGTTAAAACCCAGCCTATTTTTTTGTTATTAACCATTACAATTTATTTTTTGTTTTTTAAACACGACTGAATACCTTTTACAATAAATTTAAAATGGACAATTGCCTCATATATGGTAGAAATAACAAAATTTTTACGTTGTTTAGATACATCATTATACACTTCCATTATTTCCTCTAAAACATTATTCCATTGTCTTGTTCTAACACTTGGAGAATAATTTTCAAATGAATCTATTTTGGCCTTTCCCCCCATTCGTAGTCGGGCATCCGCATTCTCTATCAAATAGCTTAACGCACTGACCCATTCTTCTTCTGATTCAACTAGAAGTCCATTACTCCTGTTATTAATCGCCTTTCGATACGAATCTGTCGAACTGGCAATACTTGGAATACCGCATGCACCAGCCTCAATATATTTCAGTTCACTCTTCGCTTGACAAAACATTTCACTTAACTCTAATGGAATAAGGTTAATATCAACTTTTGTTATTTCTTCTGGAAATTTGTTGTATGGCACAAAACACTTTCTTGTAATGCGATCTTCAAAAGATAACATTTTTCCTTGCAATTGCAATTCACCCACAATATTTAAGCGAACATTAGGATATTTATCTAATATTATGGCGAGAGGTTCTGCTAAAATTGCAAAATCAAAATCATGTGACGGTGATCCACTAAAATACCCCAGTTTAATTTCTTTGCTATCATCCCTACTATTTTTACGCTGAAGTTTTTTTGCACTTTCCAAAAAGCTATTATTTAACCCATTTCTGAGAATATAAACATCTTTCCCCAGCTGTTTCACTTTATCGGCAATATAATCAGTCGAAACAATAACACAGTCACTGGCTAACATTGCATCTAATCGAGGTTGTATAAAATCCACATGTTGTGAACGGCCAATTTTTTTAAAATATGAGGCCACTTCTAGTTCAAACAAAAGATCATCACTTTCGTAAACAACGATAATACCCTTCGCTTTTGCTCTTGCAATGATCCTAGCTGTTGCTTTATCCAAAATTACACGGCAAAGAATTACAAGATCCACATCTAATTTAATATTTGAATCATAAATCCACTGTACTTTTGTATAATGATTGGCATGTGCTAAATATTCTGATGGTTGATAGCAACGTAACTGAGTTGTACCAAATGAAACCGGCGATTGGTGACTTAACCATAAAATTTTCATTTTTAATTAATTATTCAAAAATGGCATTGGAGATAAATAAAAAGACCCTTAAGTTATGGTAATTTCGCCATAAAAAGAAACTTCTAATGTATAAGTCAAAGGTTCCATAAGCATTCATATTAATGATGTCTCTTCCAACTAAACAACCACCCGCTAAAAGACGGGTGGGTTAGAGAGCTTGGCGACTGAAAGTCGGGATACAGGGCGAACAGCCCTGTCATTCATGCTCACCATACTCTGTTTTAAAGTTATCGTTCGGGTTTGCTTCAAAGTGATGCTCCAGATAATTCGTTATCATTTCTTCAGTCATCTGACCTACCGTGACACAAAAATACCCTCTTGCCCAAAAATGCTTTCCCCAATAACGTTTTTTTAATTTTGGAAATTCTTCAAAAAGCTTTCTTGCACTACGTCCTTTTATCCTTCGCATTATTTCGCTTGGAGCCATATTAGGAGGCGCAGAAACCACTATGTGTACGTGATCCTTACTAACAACGCCAGACAAAACCTTGATTTCAAATGCTTCACAAGTTTGCCTGACCAACTCTCTTACCCGCAAGCTAACATCACCATTTAATACCTGGTATCTATATTTTGTTACCCAAACAAAATGGTATTCGATATTGTAAACTGTATGACTGCCATAGCGATAATCCATTCGTTGAT
>WTAG01000291.1 GCA_013139755.1 Methylomarinum sp.
TGGGGACCGGTACAGGACCAAAAGCCGGTGGGCCACATTATTTACAACGCTTTGCTAATGAACAAAGGGTAACTAAGAATACTGCGGCTATAGGTGGTAATGCCAGTTTATTGGCGAAAGATTTAGATTAAGAAGAGAGATATGACTTCATTTAACGAGACTAAATTAATAGCAATGGGCGTTGCTTCAGATACAAGCTTGCTCCGGCACCCCATACCGGACTGAGTAAAACAATCTGTCCTTGTGAGGGGCATTACAGAACTAGTTTATTTCCACATAATTGATAGCATATTGCCCATTAGATAGCCTTTGTAAAAGGTTATCCAGATTTTTATTATGATGAGTAATCAATGTGGTATCAATATAACTATATGTGTTCAGGTCAAAGTCTATATTGATAATTGCAACAGCATGGTAATTTATATAATCTATTAAAATCATACTAATGCCATCCGTATCAGCGCTAAAAATAGCTTTCAATATATCTGTTGTTTGCTCAGGTGAAGAAGCGTTGATTTCCTTAATGATACCCTCTGGAATCCGCTTATATTTATCTATATCTCCATTATTTTCTTTTGTGGCTTTAGCCCTGTTCCAAATCAATAATTGTTCAGCTTGGGAAAACATAAATACGGCATTCATTGGAACATCATCCCATAGCCCCTGTGACTTTATTTTGCTTTTCCATAGTTTATCAGCAGCAATTTCTAAGATTTTTATATCTGGATCCCCTAGTACAGGTTCTGATAATCCACGGCCATCTGAATTTATTAATTTATATTCGTTAAAATCCTGTTCAGTAATATCGATAGGTTGATCACGTAGACTAGGAAAAGTAATTTCCCATCGATTGCTATTATCTTTATGAAAGGCTGATTCTATTAGAGCTGGACCATCTGAGTCTTGGGCTATTGCAATTACACTGGCTAGAAAAAAGCAGTCCCCCGTATTATTCTGACTAAAAGAGCCTAGCAGACCATCGGGTTCATCTTTACCACCAGTTAATAATGGATTTTCATAAGCAAAACTGGATGAGGAAATACATAACCCTAATAGGGCAGGTTTCAGAATATATTTTACCAATTCCATATACTGCATTTATTCAACCGTCTGCTTGACTGCATTTAACTCTCTTCACATTTTTGCCTATACCGACTTGCAATGAATTACGTCAAAACCTAAATCATATTTTCCACAACGGTTGTCCAGGCTTTAGCGATATTATCATGATTATATCCACCACCTCCCATTGCAAGGAGTCTACCGTCACAAATCTCATTGGCCAGTTTGCAAAGTCTCGAAGCCGCATATGCATGAGATTTTTGACTATATTCCATGTGAGTAATCGGGTCTCCTTTTATGCTATCAGCACCACATTGAAAGAAGATGAAATCTGCACTGTGTTTTAACAAGAACTTTTCTACTTCATCCCATGCTTGCATAAACGTATCATCGTTTGAATAAGGAGGCATAGGTATATTAAGTTTAGTCCCCTCTGCATACCCCTTACCCCTCTCTGTTTCTGCACCGGTGCCTGGATATAAAAAACGACCATCTTCATGAAGGTCTGCAAAGATTAAATCGGGATCATCTTCAAAGCTATAAAACACTCCATCGCCATGATGGGCATCTATATCAATATAGGCAATACGTTGAATCTTATGTTTATAGCGTAGATATTCGATAGCTATTGCGCAGTCATTGAATACACAAAAGCCTGCTGCTATGTGACGACGTGCATGATGCAAACCTGCTATGGGTATAAAAGCGCGTTTATATTCATTGTTTACAATGCGATCCACAGCATCACAAACTGAACCCACAACAAATGAAGCTGCCTCATACATACCAATAAACGCAGGTGTGTCTCCCCTGTCTAAATATCCAGCACCTGATTTAGACTGTTTTTTTACCTGTTCAACATAGTCATGTGTATGAAATAGCTCAAGTACACTTGGGCCTATCGTGTGTGGAGGTAATATATCGATTTTTTCTTGTAATGAATGTTTATAAAATTCTTTTTCAAATACATAATGTCGCATAGGACCAAATGGATGGTCATTACCAAATCCATAACTGGCCAGGTCATCGCCTAGATAAACGCAGCAGTTGTGGTGTTGACTCATTGGGTACACCTTAGTTCTTTCGAATTCTAAGCTGATAATGCCCTTTCTCTATACCCTTGAAATAATGACTCAGTAACGGATGATTAATCGTTTCATGTTCTTTGTTAGATTCAAGATTACGTTCGGCAACATAAGTCTGATGAACAGAATCATTGACTAATACGTGGTACCAAGGCTGGTCTTTTGGAGGACGACTGCGAGCTACTTCTTCATACCATTCTTCACTGCCTAGAAACTTGTAATCGACATCGATAATAACCCCACGGTAATTAAACATTACGTGTTGGACAATTTGCCCAATAGTAAATTTAGCTACACTCATTTGCTAACTCCCCAGACCAATAGCGGCTAGTTCATATTATAGTTTCATTAAATTATAAACTTATCTGTACTGATATGATCGGACATATTTAAAAATTGATCATAATCAAATCGTACAGTAAAAGACCGTCATCGACCCATACCGGACGATGAGAATAACGAATGTTATTTTTTTCAATCGAGTCTGCCCCATTGGTTCTTGGGAACAGACTATTGTGACTTTGGGAACAGAGATTTTTCTCAACCCTTTTGATAGCAAGGCTTACAGCGCATATTTTTGGCCTGTAACATATATTAACTATCTTTTAACTTATCTAACTTAGGGAGTTTTGTTTTTTAAGGGCATTTTAAAGAGAAAAACAGAAGATTCGTAACCATCAATCTGTCGTTATATGAAAAACCTTAACTGATGAGCTCTAACACTCAGATAAATTCAAAAACATCTAATGCATTAGCAGCATATCCAATAAAAAATTCATTGTGAATTTAAATTCTTGCAAAGGAAATGCAGAAATGACGAGATGTTTTTTGCAGGATGGGTAAAGTCTAAAATAAAACCCATCCTGCAAAATTTATTTTTTTATAAACTGATAAATAGCGCCAAACCTGGCTTTCAATGTCATATTTTTTTCGTCTTTGTTGATCACAGAAAATTTGTCAAACTTTCCTGATCTGCCTAAAACAGATACGCTTAATTTACCGTCTTCAATTGTATAATTTACCGGTAATTGATCGTAATGACTTCCTTCACGGGGAATATTTTTAATAGTAACGGTGCTGTTATTGTTGAATGTCCAAGTATCTTCCCGTGGTAAGTGTTTTTCAGATTTTTCAGATTTTTTAGTGTATTTCAGTGACCAGGTCCCCTGAACGTTTTGACTGGTTAATGGTGTGCTTTCAGCATATGCATTGCCGCTGAATATTAAGATAGTTGATAAAATTGCTACTATATTTGTTTTTTTCATTTATTTCTTCATTTAACCATATCGAAAGACCATTGTACGCACTCATTTTAATAAGCGTATCTTTATATGCTGATTGGCCGGAAAATCGAATAATGATTGATGTTAGAATAAACTACATACGCAACTAATGGAAAATTGAGCTTAACTATTACGTTCGGAAACAATGGTGGTTCGCGCGCAGCAGGAAGGCTCGCTGAATATGCTATTTTCATCAAGCAAAAGCTCGTCATTAAATAAAACAGACGAAATCAGCCCCCAATTTAATGCAGAAAATAAAAACGTAGCGCCTTGCCCTTCTACTTCGCTTATATCGATATTTGCTTACTCGCGAGCTTGAGCTGTTTAATCCCCCCTCTGCTACAGAGCTTGTGATTCCTGCGTTGTCCCGGTAGCTATCTGGATTTACTGAATGGATGGATACCGGCAAGACATATGAGTAACTGAAGCTTTATATTATAGGAATATTCAAGTTATTTCGTTGGTGCATTTATTATTTCTATCTGCGCGTTGTTTTCCATATTGGCACCGAGATAAATCCCAGTAATTGCATCAGGCGGAAACTTTGCAAGTTTAATTTCATAGGCATTATAACTCCCAGATAAAAAAGACTAGAGATATCTCTAAAAACCCTAACCTCTTCTTCATATGCCCAACCGATCGACTTTTGTCCTAAAATTTTTACTAAGTCTAGTTTGTTCTGTGATTTCAAACTGAACAGGTTGATGTATTTTCTGTTGCATAACCATTGCTCTTTTTGAAACGACTCTCCTCCATGTGCGACATCGAGACCCCTTAGTTTTACCAGATCACATCCGCGTAATTTACTATCAATCGCCAAATTAAATAATGCAAGGTTACGAATTCGGTTAGCCAATTGTAACCGAATGCGTATAGCCCAGATTTATTTCAGTTTTAACGGTGGTTTTTGACCAATCAGTTTACCTTTATTCCAAGGAGTATGATTCTGTTGGATATGTGTAAGAAGATACATAATAGTTCCTTAGTTGTTTAAAGAAACTTGATTATCTACCGTATTTTAATAGGCGCTAACTGAGGTTCCCCCAAAATAACGGACGGATTAACTAAAGGGCATTAGCCTGCTCATATTCGTTTGGGCTTACATACCCCAAATACGAATGTCTTCGTTGTCGATTGTAAAATACCTCAATGTATTCAAACAAGCTTTGTTTAGCTTGTTCTCTTGTTCGATAGTCCTCATCATCTACCCATTCAGTTTTTAATGTGCCGAAGAAGCTCTCTGCCACTGCATTGTCATAACATTCACCTTTTCGACTCATACTTGGCAACATGCCGTGCTGACTGAGCAATTGCTGGTAATCACCCGAAGCATAAGTGCTACCTTGATCAGAATGTATGATGACAGGATTTTTAATATGCCTCCGAGCGATAGCCATTTGCAAGGCATCAATCACCAGTTTGGCGTTGTTACGGTCACTCATTGCCCAACCGATGACTTGGCGTGAATATAAATCAAGCATGATAGCAAGGTATAGCCAGCCTTGACGCGTTCGAATAAAGGTTGTATCAGATACCCAAGCCTGATTTGGTTGTGTGGTACGAAATACTCTTTTTAAGCGATCGGGTGCCGGTGCTAAGGTATTTTTGGAGTTCGTCGTTATGATAAACCGTTTGCTCATCTTTGATTGAATTCCCGCTGCCTTCATCAGCTTTGCAACTCGATTAACACTGACATGTTCGCCTGATGACAGTAGATCTTTGTGAATGCGAGGTGATCCATAGGTTTGGCGACTTGACTGATGAAAGCAGCGTATTTTGCTTAATAATCTTTTGTTCATCCGCTCAGTCCTACAGGCTGGTCTATCTAACCAGTCATAATAACCACTGGTCGATACGTTCAGTACTGAACATAAACGAGTTAAGGCATGCCATCGTCTCTGGTTTTTAATGAACGCGTACTTCACTTGAGCTCCCTGGCAAAGTACGCTGCGGCCTTTTTTAAAATTTCAACTTCCTCTTTCAGGCGATCATTTTCTTGACGAAGTGTCACCATTTCACTCTGATTTTCCTTACGAGGTCTTCCAGACGTACTGGGAAAGGCATCCGTACCTTTATTTTCAAGCTGCTCTTTCCATTTATATAGCTGATTACGACGAATACCCAGTTCTGCTGCTAACTCAGATGAGGGCTTATCTGATTCGGCCATTAAACGAACCGCTTCAACTTTGAACTCTCGGGTATAGGTTTTATAGGGCTTTCTTTTATTTGTCATTTGGATACTCCTTAGCGATATTGTCGCTTATTTAAAGTATCCGTTAAACTAGGGGAGCCTCAAACCGACCCCAACCCGTCATTCAGCCTGCAGAATTTTAAAGTTATTGTAATAATAGAGAGTGGTTATTAACCTTCTGAAAATGGTTCTCGTAAAAATAACTACTGGTAATAGCCATTGTCTATAAAATTCTGCCTATTCTAAAAAATAATCTTTAGCCATCAATCACCTGATGTTTTGTTTTTATAAACTCCAAATGCGGTACATGAAGTAAATCAGCCATCTTTCTAACCATATATTCTTCGTGTTTATCTAATTCTCCATCGGCATAAGAGATTTGCCATAATGACTTAATGAGCGTGACTTTTTGTTCTTGGGTAAAGCCTTTATTGATTAAAGAAGTGAATTGATAGTAATCAGTTGTCTGTTTATGTTCTTGAATTGCTAAAGAAATTAATGTGTTTGCTTCTTCATTAGAGAGTGAAAAATTCTCACATATACTGTTTAGAATCGTATCGTGTTCATTTCCATGTACCTTGTCATCCATATGCATCATCTCTACAAATAAGGCGGCACAAGCTAAATGGAGACTTTCCTCAGTTAATGAATTTTGTGTCGCAAGAACAATATGTTGCTCAAAAAATAATTTAATTTGATTTAGCATCTGGGCAGTTATCTCAAAATAGGATATTAGAAAAAACAAGTATAGGTTAATCAGCATCCAAATTTTACCACCTGTCAGCATTGTTAGTTTCCATTAAAAAATTGTATGCAGGTGATTTAAAATGAACTTATTGTTTCAACTGGAAAGTATTTGCTGATACCGGTAAAAAATTCACGCTGATTAAGGGTCTAGGCTCAACAGTCAGTAACCGACCCAAACCGGACGGTGAGAAAGTGTAATAATTACTGATAGCGCAAAGCTCCGTCCGAGCGTTGGGTTAGCCGAATTTTAGTTTATTATGCCACCCCAGTTATAAGAAGACGCATGAATCGCGAAAGATGCGCTTCACTGTGTTCAGCGCATACTACTGAGCTATCAGCACTGAAACTAATTATAGCTCCAGTGCTGGAAAGAATTTATCTGCAATTATTAAGCAGTCAGTTATATAAAAATACATTACTAACAGCTAACCCTTATATGAAGTCACTAAACAACCACCCGCTAAAAGACGGGTGGGTTAGAGAGCTTGACGACTGAAAGTCGTGATACAGGGCAAATAGCCCTGTTGCCTATGTTCACTCTTACTTTGTAAATTGACTACTTGATACATCTACATGCACAAAACAGCTAAATCAGCCGTAGG
>WTAG01000193.1 GCA_013139755.1 Methylomarinum sp.
GCCAAAACAAGAAATTGACTATTTATTACCCGATATTTTGGCTAAAGGGGGGGACTATACCGACATTACCTCAATAGCAGGACATGAAAGCGTTTTAGCTAACGGTGGCGAAGTAAAAATGCTATCCCTTTTCGAAGGGCACTCAACTACATCAATTATTAAATCCATTAAAAATAATGACAGTTAAAAAATCTATGGTTGTAGATAGGATCCAACAATACTGGCTATTAGCACGCTTTGATAAACCCATAGGAATTTTGATTTTACTATGGCCAGCATTATGGGCTTTATGGGTTGCCAGTGACGGTAAGCCGGATTTGTCAGTGTTATTTATTATCTGTTCTGGTGTAGTATTAATGCGGGCGGCAGGTTGTGTCATTAACGACTATGCAGATCGTGATTTTGACCCGCATGTTGAACGGACTAAACAAAGACCTATTGCAGCAGGTAAAGTCACAGCTAAAGAAGCACTTATCTTATTTGTGGTTTTGTGTCTCGTTGCATTTGCCCTGGTGTTGCAGCTTAACTTAATGACTATTATGCTGTCATTTGTTGCTGCGTTCTTGGCTGGAAGCTATCCGTTTATGAAGCGATACACGCAATTACCTCAGGCTTATTTAGGTATAGCTTTTGGTTTTGCTGTGCCTATGTCATTTAGCGCACAAACTAATACGATTCCGATGGTCGCCTGGGTAATGTATCTGGCAGTGATGTTATGGGCATTAGTTTATGACACCATGTATGCGATGGTTGATAAAGACGATGATTTAAAAATAGGGATTAAATCGACGGCTATTTTATTTGGTGACAAAGACCGCGAGATCATGGCTGGGTTGCAACTAATTATTATTGGTTTATTAGTTCTGGTCGGACAAATGCAACAGTTGGGTGGCTTTTATTATGCCGGTGTTGTTGTTGCATTAGGTTTATCTGTTTATCAACAAAAATTGATTTTTAATCGAGATAAAATTTTGTGTTTTAAAGCTTTTTTAAATAATAATTATTTTGGCTTGGCTATTTATGTGGGCTTGGTTTTAGATTATTTAAATAACTGATGCATTGGTTAACATTATTTTTTATATTTTCGTTGGTATAGATATTAAATTGATAGTTACGGTTTGTTAGTTTTTATGGGAACTGGTTACCCTCGCTAAAGTGTTACATTTATAAGCTTTACCATGCACTTTACCATTGAAGGCGCCGATACTTTCAACGTTATCAATTACTAGGTGTGTGGCTCCAAATTGCTCAGCTTTAAG
Source organism: Methylomarinum sp. (assembly GCA_013139755.1). Next base: position 1,260 of record WTAG01000193.1, read on the forward strand.
TAATGCTTTATGAGTGGTGTGACGTTTCCAGTTTATGTGTTTTGAATAGCCACTGTTTGAATTTATGTCATGTAGAAAGTGACAGTTGCTAGTGGATGATATGTCGGCAAGGATAGGGTGTTGTGGGTTTGTGTTATCGGCATGTGATAATGATGCTAAAAAAGACAGGCTCAGTATGCTAAAGATTTTAATATTCTTTTGAGTCATGTTGTTCCCCTTTATTTGGCATTGGTTTTGTTGCTGATAATTCAAAGCAGGCTGAAATTAAAACATAAGTGTCGAATCAATACAATAGCGAATCGATTTTATTTTTGAAGCAAGGGGGTGCTTTTATGTGTTTTTAGATGAGCCCCTATAAAAATCAATTGGCTTTTCATAGGGGGGCACTTTATCTACTGTTATCAAAACCAAATAGTTTTTTACTGATAATCATTTCGGCAATCGACTCTGGAACATTATTCTCCCAATTTCCTCTGCCTTTTTTGATCTCTGCAACCACGTCGGATGGGTTAATACCTAATAAGTTTTCATCAAAGTTTTCCAGGCCAACTAAATAACCGTTGTCTAAAAAGTGTTTGTATAAGTGCTGCAAGTTTTTAGGCGGGCGAAAATTATTAACTGTGACTAATTCTTCTTTATCAGGGCTTTTGTATGGGTAAATGTATAAGCGGGTATTATCTGGAAATAATTTAGCAAAAGCCTCTAAAATTCCACCCTCTAAGCCTTCGTAGTAGTTTTCAGTAAAAATGAAGTCTAAATTAGAGATGCCTAAAATCAAGCCTATTTGTTGTTTTGTATAACGACGGAAATAGGCGCGTAAACGAAAATAACGTAGATAATTAGATATCATTACCGTATACCCTTGGGTATTAAGCATGTCCACACGGGCTAAAAAATCGGCATCATCGATTTTGTCACCGACTGTTAAGCTAGCCATAGTGAGTTCTGCCAGTACCAGTGTTTTCTCGGAATCGATATATTCCATCTCATTAAAGTGCTGTTGACCGCACTTTGTCATATCAACATGTACTTTGGTAAGTGGCGTAAATGATCCACGAATGACCAAGATGTTTTTCTTGTATAGAAGATCACCGGGTACCTGAATGTCCCCATCAGGATTAAAAATAATGGCGTGAGTAAGATTGCTATGGACTAAGTGTAGATTCATTAACCTGTTTTCAGTTTCCTCAAAATAAGGGCCTGAAAAATTAATGGTATCAATTTCAATGCGTCCAGGTTCTAGCTCATGCCCTAAAGATTCGATGATTTTTTTGGGTTGGGTAAAATAATTGTAGGCAGCATGAATTAAGTTAACGCCAAGGATACCCAGAGCTTCTTGTTGTCCACTACCATCATTATCAAGCATGCGAACATGTAAAATAATATCGCTGGGAGCCGCATTTGGATAAAGCTGTAAGCGTATGCCTATCCAGCCATGACATTCATTCTTTTGTAAGTAGCTTTTTGCGGTGACTGTTGCAGCATAAGAAAAAAACGTGGTGTTTTTGGGGCGGGAGGGTGTTAATAAGTCGGTAATGGCGGTATATTCTTTATCCAGCATTTTCATTAAGCGACTGCGACTAACATAGCGGCCTGATTCTTCGGCACCATAAACATCATCACTTACATGCATGTCATAAGCTGACATGGTCTTTGCTATTGTACCCGCTGCCCCGCCAGCTCGGAAGAAATTCCTGGCAACTTCCTGTCCTGCACCAATTTCAACGATGGTGCCATATTTACAGTTATCAAGATTAATTTCTAATGCTTTCTGTAGTGTTTTATGTTTTTTTTCGCTTTCAGCCATTATTTAAATCCTTCTTTTGGAGTGTTATGTGATGCAAAGAATAATTATTTATTTTGTAGCAATACTTCGGTTGCTATTAGTGATCCATTCACTCCATGAGCCTGCATAAAGTTTAGAGCCTGATAAGCCTGCATGTTCCATTGCTAATAAATTATGACAGGCAGTTACGCCAGAACCGCACATATGAACTGTTTGTTGTGGTTTTGTGCTGCCAAGTAAATCAATAAATTGTTTGTGTAATTCAGCAGCGCTTAAAAATAGTCCATTATGATCAAGGTTTAATTGGAAAGCTCGGTTAACTGCTTGTGGAATATGGCCTGCAACTGGATCAATAGGTTCCAGTTCACCTCGGAAGCGTTCTGCTGTTCGAGCATCAATTAATTTAATGCATCTACTGGCTAAATTATTACTAACTTGTGAAGCGGTTAGCCAGGCCTTGTCATTAAGATAGGGTCTAAACGTTTTTGCAGTGATGGAGGGAAGTGTTGTAGTTAAAGCATATCCCTGTCTTTGCCAGTGAGGAATGCCTCCGTCCAGTACCGCGACGGTATAATGACCTAAGCATCGAAGTAACCACCAAAGTCTACCTGCAAAAGCACCGCTGGCATCATCATATATAACAACCTGGCTTTTATTACTTATCCCCCAATGCCCTAGTTTTTCAGCTAATAGCTTAAAGTTAGGCAGTGGGTGGCGACCTGTTGAGTCTGTTATGGCAGAGGACAGATCGTTATCTAAGTGTGCGTAGCGTGCATTGGCAATATGTCCCATGCGATACGCTCTTGCACCTTTAGTTGAGTCAGCCAAGGAAAAACGGCAGTCAATAATAATCCAGTTGGGATCGCTGATGTGTTGTTTGAGTGTTTCTGCTGAAATAAGGGTCGTGTAAGTCATAGTTATACCGTTAAAATAATTTTACCTATGTGTTGACTGCTTTCCATTAGTTGATGGGCTTTATCCGCGTCTTTAAGTGAAAATGTGCTGTGAATAATGGGTTTGATTTTACCTGAATCTAGTAGCGGCCATACGTTTTCCAGTAATTTGTTGGCAATAGTGCTTTTAAATGTATTACTTCTGGCGCGTAAGGTAGA
>WTAG01000065.1 GCA_013139755.1 Methylomarinum sp.
TGTTACCCTTTAACGGCTATTGATGAGCTATTAAAATCAGCCAACATAGGACAGCGGATGGATTTTGATATAGATATAGTGGTGCGATTGTATTGGCAGGGCTTAGATGTCATTAATATACCGACAGAAGTACAATATCCTCTGGATGGGGTATCTCATTTTAAAATGTTGCAGGATAATCTAATGATTTCTAAAAAACACGCACAGCTTTTTTTTGGAATGTTATTACGTTTCCCTAGATTGCTAGTGAGGCAGATAGGATGAGCCATTGGTCTCAAATAGAAGAGCGCGGTGTGGTTTGGGGTATGCACTTTCTATTAAAAATATATTTAATGTTTGGGCGTAAAATATTGCAGATTTTTTTATATCCCATTGTCAGTTATTATTGGTTAATGAATAGTAAGGGACGCAAGGCCAGTCGCCAGTATCTGGGCAAGGTTTCAAGTTATCAGGATGATTTATCAATCAATGGCAGCTTAAATTGCAGTTATCGGCATTTCATCAGTTTTGCTAATGCACTGATAGATAAACTAGCCGCCTGGAGTGGTTCTTTAACCCTTAATAATATTGAATATCATGGGCGGGAAGCAATAATAGAACATATAGACCAAGGGCAGGGTGTTTTAATATTAGGCTCGCATTTAGGTAATTTAGAAGTCTGCCGCGTAATTGCCAAATTAAGAAGTAAAGTCACTATCAATGTATTGGTGCATACTAAACATACTGAAAAATTTAATACATTACTTAATAAATACGCAGACTCAGGACGATTAAACTTAATCCAGGTCACCAGCGTTAATGCCGCAACAGCCATGCTGCTACAAGATAAAATAGAAGCCGGTGAAATGGTGATTATCGCCGCAGATAGAACACCTGTGAGTGGCCAGGGGCGAGTTGCCCAAGCTGATTTTTTAGGGCAGTCAGCCTCATTTCCACAAGGCCCTTTTATTTTGGCTTTGTTACTAAAATGTCCGGTGTTTACCCTGTTTTGTTTAAAGCAGAAAGGTAAACAAATGATTTATTTTGACCATTTTTGTGATGGTTTAGAATTTTCAAGAAAACAACGCACAGCAGCTATACAGCAATGTGTGGATAGTTATGCGGAAAGGTTACAACACTATTGTGTAAAAGCGCCATTACAGTGGTTTAATTTTTATGATTTCTGGCGTACAGAGGATGAGTAGACATTGATAGTCAAAGGACAAGCATTAACAATTGAACAAGTCTGTGCCGTTGCAGAACAAACTCAAACCCTCACTTTAAGTGATGAAGGCCAGTTTGTAGACAGAATTAACAAAGGCGCGGTGTTTATAGATACTTTATTACAAGAAGAAGGCTGCGTTTATGGTGTAACCACCGGTTATGGTGATTCATGCACGGTATCAATTCCTTTACAGCATGTAGCAGAGCTGCCAAAACATCTATATACCTTTCATGGTTGTGGCTTGGGCGATTTTTTTGATCAGCAGCAAACAAGAGCAGTGTTAGTGGTACGCTTAAATAGTCTGGCGCAAGGCTTTTCGGGTGTGCGTTATTTGTTATTACAACAAATTGCTGAATTATTAAAACAAAATATTCTGCCATTAATCCCGCAAGAAGGATCAGTCGGTGCCAGTGGTGATTTAACCCCATTGTCTTATGTTGCCGCTGTATTAGCCGGTGAAAGAGAAGTGCTGTATAAAGATAAAACACAAGCAACAGAACAGGTGTTTAAACAACTTAATATCACGCCACTCACATTAAAGCCCAAAGAAGGCCTGGCGATTATGAATGGCACAGCGGTAATGACCGCGGTTGCCTGTTTGGCTTTTCAGCGAGCGGCTTATTTATCACAGCTTTGCACCCGTATTACCAGTCTGGCTTCAATTGCACTGCAAGGTAATGCCTATCACTTTGATGAGAAATTATTCTCAGTCAAACCTCATAATGGGCAAATAAAAGTCGCCAAATGGTTAAGAAATGATCTGCAATTATCAAACGAAGCACCAAGAAATGACAGCCGATTGCAAGATCGTTATTCCTTGCGCTGTGCGCCGCATGTGATTGGCGTATTAGAAGATAGCTTGCCATGGTTTAGACAATTTATAGAGAATGAGCTTAATAGTGCAACCGATAATCCAATTATCGATGCAGAAGGCGAGCATGTGTTACATGGTGGCCATTTCTATGGCGGGCATATTGCCTTTGCCATGGATAGCATGAAAACCGTGGTGGCAAATCTGGCTGACCTAATGGATAGGCAGATGGCTCAATTGATGGATACCAAGTTTAATCATGGTTTACCCGCTAACTTATCTGGTGCGACAGCAGATCAGGCCATGTTAAATCATGGCTTTAAAGCCCTGCAAATAGCAGTGTCAGCCTGGACAGCAGAAGCCTTAAAAAACACCATGCCAGCGAGTGTATTTTCACGCTCTACCGAGTGCCATAATCAAGACAAAGTCAGCATGGGGACTATTGCCGCGAGAGATTGTGTAAGAGTTTTAGAATTAACCGAACAAGTCGCTGCTGCCATGTTAATTGCTGTGGTTCAAGGCGTTGAATTACGAGGTAACACTGATTTATTAAGTCCTGAATTAAAAACAACACTGGCAGAAGTGAGAGAACACATTCTCTTTTTAGAAACAGACAGAGCTTTAGACAAAGAATTACGTCATTGTATAGACTTAATTCGCCAAAGGCATTGGAGTCTTTATGAGTAAAGCCATTGTCGCTTGTGAAGTTGAAATTGACGTGCCATTCTTTGATGTCGATTTAATGGAAATCGTTTGGCACGGCCACTATGTAAAATACTTTGAAGTGGCGCGCTGTGTACTGTTAGATAAAATCGGATATAACTATATGCAAATGCGTGAATCAGGCTATACCTGGCCAGTAATTGATATACGCTTACGTTATGCCAGATCGGCTAAATTTGGACAAAAGATTATTGTTCATGCAGAAATTTGTGAATGGGAAAACCGTTTAAAGATTAATTATCGGATTGTAGATAAACATACAGGCACACGATTAACCCGAGGCCATACTTGCCAAGTCGCAGTTGATATGGCAACAGAAGAAATGTGTTACGAATCACCCGCTGTGTTATGGGAAAAGCTAGGAATCAAGCAAGGTGAATAAATCTAATAAATGGTGCTTGAGCAAAGCAAAGCGAGCCCAACATTTATGATGTTATCCATAAATCATGAGTAACTATGATGTCATAGTCATTGGCAGTGGTATCGGTGGATTAACCGCAGCCGCCTTGTTAGCCAAATCAGGAAAATCAGTCATAGTGCTAGAAGCTCATGACCGCCCAGGTGGCTATGCCCACGGCTTTAAGCGAAAAAAATACCAGTTTGACTCAGGCGTACATTTAATCAGTGGTTGTGGCGCGCAAGGATACAGTGGCGGACAGGTTATTTACAAAACCTTACACGCCTTGGATATGTTGAACGAGATTGAATTTATTAATATCAATCCATTTAGCCACACCCATTACCCCGAATTAAACATAGCATTGCCTCAAACAATAGAAGCATTTGTCGATGTACTTGCCAAACAATTCCCAGAGCAAAGACAAGGGTTAAAAGCACTAACGGAACTATGTCTGCAATTATCAGAAGAAATAGCGGTTGCAGATGAATTAATGGCAGAGCTAGATATTGAACAGGCGCAAAAATTAATGCCTGCTTTGTTCAAATATAGAAAAGCAACATTAGCTGAAGTAGCCTCTCAATTTATAAACGATCCAAAATTGCTAGGTGTATTTGCCAGCAACTGGCCTTATTTAGGTTTGCCACCCTCTAAAGTTTCTTTTGTTTATTGGAGCACCATGTTGATAGGCTATATGGTTGATGGCAGCTACTATTGCAAAGGTGGCTTTCAGTCACTGGCAAACACCTTGGTTAAAGGCTTGCAGCGTTATGGTGGTGAGATTAAATACAAATCAGCCGTTAAAAAAATCATCATAGAAAATGAGCAAGTAGCAGCTGTTATTGCTAATGGTAAACGGATAGATGCCTCAGTGGTTATATCTAATGCGGATATTAGGCAAACTGTATTTAACATGATAGGTGAGCAACATTTCACGCTACGTTATCTACAAAAATTAAACAAGATGCAGCATTCCTTATCAATTTTTGCCGTGTATATTGCTACAGATCTGGACTTGGTAACGACGGGAATAGGGCATGAATTATTTTGTTACGCAGACTTTGATCACGATAAAAACTATGCCAAAACGCTGCAAGGCGAAGTAACATGGATCAGCATAACAGCACCCACATTAGTTGACCCAAACCTTGTACCCGCTGGCGAACATCTATTAATGCTAACCACGTTATTGCCTTATCAGGCAGTAGACTCGTGGAAACAAGCAAAGTCAAAATATATACAAGATATGTTGAGTATTGTGTATAAAATAATCCCCGACCTAGAGAACCATATCTTATATATAGAAGGTGGCTCGCCCTCAACCATGCAACGCTATACCCAAAACTATCAAGGCGCTGCCTATGGCTGGGATGTAACACCCGCACAAGTAGGCCCCGCCAGAATACAAAATAAATCACCACTTAAAGGCTTATATTTTGCTGGTCATTGGACTTCACCCGGTGGTGGTGTCTATGGTGTGAGTGTTTCTGGTGTGCAAGCTGCACAGAAAGTGTTGGGTCTTAGTAAGCAGTCTGATTTATGGACGGTTTTGTAAAAGATACTATGGCTTAGCTTCGGATACATTGACATTATAGTATCTAGTAGCTAGACTCCGTGATTAAAAATTATAGGTCAATTGGCCTGATTTACAGGGTAATATCAACTTATTAGGTGAATTTCCCTTGATATTTAAATATCAAGGAAAACCTTCCTGAAAAGCACGGTAATATCAGGTTATCAAGGATAATTTACCTAAGAAGAATAGTTAGGTGTCTGCGACGCAAAAGCATAAGTTCGCTGTTGATTAGTCATTCGTACAATAAATTGAATAATAATTTAGGAAAAAATATGCCTGTATTTATAAGTTATTCTCATAGTGATGAAGAGTTTGTTAACTTGCTCGCGGCGAACCTTGTAAAGAGAAATACACATATATGGCTAGATACATGGAATTTAAATGTTGGTGACTCCTTAATATCAAAAGTGCAAGAAGCCATTGAAGAGTCAAGTGCTTTACTTATTATTTTATCAAAATCATCAGTCGAGTCAGAGTGGTGCAAGAAGGAACTAAACTCAGCTTTAATGAGAGAGCTTGATGAAAAAAAAGTTATTGTTCTTCCTGTATTGCTAGAGGATTGTAAAGTTCCTCTTTTTTTGAAAGAAAAAATGTATGCTGATTTTAAAACATCATTTGATAAAGGATTAAGCGCAATAGTAGATGCTTTAGCAAAAATTAATAATTACTCTCAAAGTCGTATCCAAGGTGGTGAATACCATGTTGATTGGGGTATGGACTGGTCAATAGTAAATGGGCTATTCGAGATGGAGTTTACAATCATTGAGCAATCAAAAGATGCGCCATTTTCATGTATGACACAGATAAAAATAACTTGTAATAAAGCAGCAACAGCAAGATATAATCAATATCAGAGTATTGGGCTAAATTGGATGGGGCATTTTTTGTTCACAAAGTATGTTGCTGATTCTTTTCAAGATAAAGAAGCCTTTTTTATTCTTGAAAACCCTCTTAAACAAACACATGAAATAACTATAAAAGACAATAAAAATAACTTGGAATTTAATGTGAAAACTGTCTCACGAAGGCTTGGTGAAGATACGGGTAAAAATATTGTAGTTAATATCTCAAAGTACATAAAAGACATTTCAGGTTATGTGCAAGCAACTACAAGACAAATGACTGAAGAAGAAAATTTAAGGCTTCAGTCATTACTAGCCACTCGATAAATACGGATTGATTTTGCGCTGAATAATCGCTGAGGGGGTCTACCATTGAAATTAGTAGTTGATTAGAAGGTAAAATAACAGCTGCACTCACCAATGACAAGAGTGTGGCTTAAGGGGTCCGTTATCGCAAGATTAACTCGTCTCTGAATTGCCGCTCTTGTCACCTACATCATCCATCCGTTATCTACCGGGATGATGTCAGTCTTTAGAC
>WTAG01000356.1 GCA_013139755.1 Methylomarinum sp.
CTACCCACAATATAACTATCTATATATTCTTGTTCTTTTGAATCATGCGGATCAATGACCGCTGTTTTAATACCATATTTACTTAAAACCCGGTTAACCTCATATCCCATACGCCCATAACCACAGACAACCCATGTCCCTGAAGGCGGCGTAATGTACTTATCCAGTGATGCCCCTTTATCCCTAACCAGCCAATTATTAAATGAATAAAAGCCAGGGTTATGCATCGCTGCTGCCAATACTTTAGCAAAGGTTTTAAAAGGGTCAACAATATGCACTTTCCCTCCCAATGTCGCCAGCGTTTCTTCAAACACCTCGACCTTGGACATGCTGATAACTTCAACATTAGGGTTTAATAATCGTGCTAAAGCAGAAATTTTTAAATTAGCTTCTTCACTATTAGTAATTGAGATAATCGCTTTACAGTTTGACCGGCGTAGTCCTGCCTCTAACAAATGCTTAGGTACACTGGCATCACCACAAAAGCTCTGCATCGGTACTTTATAATTTCGTAGCTGTAATGCTTTAATTCGCTCTTCACTACTATCAATAATAACAGCGGGTAATCCATAATCACTCAAGCCGCGCATTAACACACTACCAGTATCACCAAAACCACACATAATAACGAATGGCTCGTGTATGCGCCGAACACCTCGAGAAAACTGCCACTCTGAAAAAGCCCTTAACAGAAAAGGATTCTGAAATAAACGAATGATGGTACCAATGGCATAAAACCAGGTAATTACACTAATATAAAGACAAATAATCGCCCAAAAACGCTGTGCATCGCTAAATTTAATGGGAATTTCACCAAAACCTGTTGTCGTTGCGGTATAAGTCATGAAATAAAATGCATGAAAAATACTCAGATATTGTGTCTCACCATCCACCTTTATACCGGGTATAAAAACCATCCCTAGAATAGAGACTGAATAAACCAGCAGCAAGGCAATCAATGGTTTACGCATTTCTCGCATTACAATAAAGGTAACGCGACTTAAATCAACAGATACAGCCATACTAAATTTTTATAAAGAACATGAATGAATAAAATTGTTAAACGGTTAGGAACGTGCACGAAATAACTTCGGCAACCTGGAAGTAAGGCTTTAACCTGACACTTGCGAAACTAAAGTTCCACTTCCAAGTTGATAGTTGTAATTTTTCTGGTACTCGCTGCTAATCTAATAACTTATAATCGATTAAACAGTGTTTCCGAAACTAGGATTATGGTTGAAATAACATTAGCTAACAAAGCTCCACCTGATAATGAAATAATGCTAGCCATGACATCAGGTGTAAGTCCTGTTCCTGTAATATGAATAGCAAAAGTCCAATAGGTAGCAGCAGCCAACAACTCTAAATCGGCAACTAGACTGGTTGCCAGCAAAACAGCACCAATTTGTGAGCGGTCTCCAAATTTTAAAGCGGTAGCGACTAAATTAACCACTATAACAGCAAACAATTCAAACACATTATGATGCGCTGGATTATCCATCTCCCCTAAAAAAAAACCGAAATTCAATGTTAATGCAAGTACCACAAAAAAACCAAAAATAACCTTCTCAAGATTCATGCCCTATCCCTCGTATCAAATATGTCAAACGCGCTAAAATAATGATAAAAACATTTAACAAGTCATTATAAAGCTATATTTTAACTCTAATCTTATCCTCAAGATGGTAATTTTTATTAGCCTCTATCCTTCTATCTTATTATTAGCCAGGACTATAACAATAAAAAAAACACTGCGCTTTATATTATTTATTGCTAATATAGATATTTTTCTATCAGGAGATTTGCCATGACCATCACCGCAATGGACCTTGTTGTCGCAGCGAAAAAAAATATTTCTGAAATACACCATGAAACAGCAGCAAAAAAACTTTCTACAACTTTAATTTTAGATGTCAGAGAGCCTGCTGAATATACTACCGGGTGCTTACCGGGAGCGATCAATATTCCTCGTGGCGTTTTAGAATTTAAAATTTGCAATCATCCCACCTTTCAAGATAAACATCATGAAAATATTATTGTATATTGCCTAACAGGGGGACGTTCAGCATTAGCAACCGAAGCTTTACACAAACTTGGTTATATCAATGCCGTCAGTATGGCTGGTGGATTCACTTTATGGAAGGACAGTGGCTTACCAGTTGAACAACCTTAAAATATGCCTGAATTAGATTCCATTCGTATCGATAAGTGGCTGTGGACTGCGCGTTTTTTTAAAACGCGTAAACTCGCAGCTGAAGCTGTATCAGGAGGAAAAGTCCACATCAACGGTCAGCGCTGCAAGCCTTCCAAAGAGGTTAAGTTAGGCACGGAACTAACTATTACTAAAGAGCCTTACCATTGGAATCTAGTCGTCGTTGCTATCAACAGTCATCGCCGTCCAGCAAAGGAAGCCGTGTTACTTTATGAAGAAGACCAAGACAGTATCAATAAAAGACAAGCTGAAATTATTCTGCAAAAAGAACAACGGGCATTAACGCCACATGCTGAACGCGAACATAAGCCCAATAAAAAACAACGACGTCAGATTCATCGTTTTAAACAAGAGTAAATACACTCTCTATTAGCCTACAAACAGGTTGGGGGCTTAGGCAACCCCGCTATTTTACAGGCAAATTTTAAAGGCCCTTGAGGGAATAGCTTATGCAAATAACGACTATTCCCTTTATCTTCGCCAAAGGTCTTTTTTATCGCTTTAGTAAAAACGCGGGCATTGGGTAAATGCTTAAAACTTTGATAATACTCGCGAATAAAAAATAAAATTTCCCAGTGCGCTTCTGTTAGTTCAATTGCATTTAACGTAGCAAGCTCAACTGCAACAGCTTCATTCCATAGCGTTAAATCCAATAAGAACCCTTCTTCCGTAGTTTCTAAAGCAATGCCCCCTACAATCAACTCCATGATTTAACCAGCTTATTCTTTTCTGTTAATTTAACCAATCCAGCGTAATCTATCACTTCAACCCCAACAACCAACTCATCAACACCAACCCCTCTGGTATTCAGTTCATCGCTTAAAACATACAAGAAAACATTATTTTTAAGCAATACTATTAACTCAGTACTTAAAAGACCGCCTTTATTAAGACAAAAAACAGCATTCTCAAGAAAAACAACGTCATCGCCACTATCAATACGCTGCAAGAGAGATAAATCAATGGATGATTGGGAAATTAAATGTAGCATTAAACCTAATAAACTTAGTAATTACGAAATTGAGGTAAAACTTTAGCACACTAGCGCATCAATCACACAGATGGACACACTGTCGTTTTGCCCATCCTATATTTGTCAAAGTTATTCCATCCGTTATTATGTCTTAAGCCTTTTATCTATTTTAAACCAGCCGCCTTATAGAGGGGTTTAACCTGCATCCCTAGTAATAACAAACTTTCACGCCTCCAGCAATAAAGAATTACAAAATGAGACAAACCGATAGATCCTGCAAAAATATTAAACAATACATACGATATTTTTAGTTAAAAAAACACCTTTCTTTAGCTGTTAGTATTTAGATAAATAATTTCAATATAAGCGTGCTAAACTCGACTTTTTTTTATTATTTACTCTACAAAACCCAATGAATTGGTTTATCAATCTGCTTACCGAGCAATCGGTGGCGCATACTTTACTCATAATCAGCCTAGTCATTTCTTTTGGCCTTGCATTTGGTGAAATCCCTTTTTTCAAAATCAAACTAGGTATTGCGGGGGTTTTATTTTCAGGTCTGGCTTTTGGCCATTTTGGAATTACGATAGATCCCCATATTATGCATTTCCTGCGTGAATTTGGTCTAATTCTGTTTGTTTATGCCATTGGATTACAAGTTGGCCCCGGTTTTGTTAATTCATTTCTACAAAATGGAATTAGACTGAATCTTATGGCTGCCAGTATTGTTATTCTGGGGGCCATTATCACTGTTGTTATTAGTTATTTTGGCGACATTGAAATACCAGTTGCGGTCGGTTTGTTTTCTGGGGCAACGACAAATACGCCTTCATTAGCGGCGGCTCAGGAAATATTAGGCGGTATGCCATCAATCGATGGGGAGACTTTAAAACACCCTGGCCTAGGTTATGCCGTGGCTTATCCTTTTGGCATAGTGGGTATTATTGTAACGATGTTACTGACTAAGTTTCTTTTTAAAGTGAGTGTTGAGTCAGAGGCTCAATCATTTTCCAAAACTCAAAAAAAACTGGCTAACCGCCCTGTATGGATAGATCTAAAAATAGAGAATCCCAATCTGGATAGCTTAACCATAGATAAAATTCATTTTTTTGAATCAATGGAAGTCGTAGCTACTCGCATTCTTCATCAAGGAGAGGTGCAAATAGTCAACAATCTAACCCAGTTAAAAACAGGTGATAGTATTCGTCTGGTTGGTGAGCAAAATAAACTGGAAGAACTAAAAATCCTTATCGGCCCAGAGTCTGAATTTAACCTAAAAGACATATCCGCCAATCTCTATAGCAAGCGCTTTGTTGTGACTAACAAAGAAGCAATAGGAAAAACAGTGGGAGAACTACGTACTTTTTATGGCGTAACAATTCCCAGAATACAACGCCCAGAAGTGGAATTAACACCAACAAGTTCAATGCACATCCATTTTGGTGATGAACTTCATGTTGTTGGTAGCAAAGAATCATTAGCTCAAGTTGAAAAAGTGCTGGGTAACTCTTTGGAAAAACTCAGTCACCCGCAAATTGTACCTATCTTCATTGGTATCACTTTAGGGGTTGTTTTAGGCAGCTGGCCCTTCTTTATTCCTGGGATTCCATCGGCAATTAAGCTTGGTCTCGCAGGAGGACCCTTAATTGTGGCTATTATTTTAAGCAGAGTGGGTAACTGGGGTGCCATGACTTGGCATTTACCTAAAAGCTCCAATATTATTTTAAAAGATATAGGTATCGTGCTGTTTTTAGCTTGTGTCGGTCTACACTCTGGCGATCAGTTTGTGAATACGCTGGTTAATGGTGACGGCTTATTCTGGATGGCTTGTGCTGTCTTAATCACCTTATTACCGCTACTTATTGTTGCTTTTGTTGCCAAAGGCATTTATAAGATGAATTTCTTATCCATTTGTGGGTTATTGGCAGGCAGTATGACCGATCCACCCGCGTTGGCATTTGCCAATAGTTTTAGTAATTCTTCTGCGGTATCGATTGCTTATGCCACTGTGTATCCATTGGTGATGATACTTAGAATCATCTCCGCCCAGCTTATTATTTTGTTTTTTATAACATAGGAAAATTTCATTCCTTTTCACGTTGTTACGCTATCATCAAGCCAAGTTTTTTTGTAGCCGTGATACAACGAAGTGAAATCAAGGTTTTTGCGCGTCAATTCCTTGATTCCGCTTTGCCCCATCAAGGCTACATTTATTGTAAATACCCATCAAACCAATACTAACAAACTATTTGACCTTATTGTCTTGGTTTGCCGAGAGGATCAGCCCCTATCATGCCGACCATTTGTTTTAGATACTCAGGACTTTCTGCTCTTTCCAGCTCTTCTCTAGCCTTTATTAATCGTTGCTTAATATTTAATCTTTCCACTTCATCGGCATAGTTAGCTAACTCAGAGAATTTTTGTAAACTATCCACATGTCTGTGCCAGAGTGCAATATCTCTGCTTTGTTTAACTTGCAAACGTTCTAAATACCAGTCTGAGGCGAGTAAACTCTCTTTGCTAAAAAGGGCTCTAATTTCAGGATCATGTACATCCTTACCCTGATAATGCCCCGTTGCCATAATATGCAGTAAAGCTTGTAACGGAGGGCAGGCATCGTCAATACTGCCATCATCCAGGTATTGTTGAGCAACTCGCTGCTGTGTTTCTACAATATTATGAATACCATCGGCATAATCATTTAAATTTTGAGTTTCGGGTTTAAGAATGTCCGCTGTTAAAACAGTGCTTGGGTTATCAAATATTTTACCCATAAAGTCATGCACAAACTGCTCAGTGATACGGTAACCTAGACGACTGGCCAATACTGTTTTACCCTCATGATCAAAGTCATCCAATGCTTCCATATAGCCATGCTCGATCAAATAATCCGCATCTTGTTCATGAGCCTTTAGTCGCGTCCAAATCTCTGGAATTAACAAGCTAATATCATGGTCAACCCGAACATGAGTGCCAATAAACCCGGCAGAACTAGTAAAGCCCGAGTATCCAGTCAAGATAAAGGAAACCAGTGCATTATTTAAATCAGCTGTTGGTCTCAAAGCGTTAAATGGGCCTTTGGTTAATGCACCTTCACTACCAGCTCCAGTTGTTGAGGGTGATTTACCTGTTAATGAACAAATAAAGTCCATAAACAGTTCAGGCAATTGTTGGTAATGAATGGGGTTGTAAACCGCTAATGCACGAATCCCAGGCTCTGGTGGATTATTACGCCGACCTGCAAGAACAGCATCGACAGGATGAACCACCTTTTCATTTAATGGAATTTTACGATGCAGACGCACACCCAAATCGGCTACATACTTACGGACAGGGTTAACTAAATCTGCACGTGTTTCCAGATAACGCGGGTTTTTTGAAGGTTTACCATCAACCAAACGAGGATGTGCAGATGAAACAACAAAACCAGAATCATCCTGATAGCTATTGTGTAACAAGTCATACATAGGCTGAGTAAATTTAGACATGGTCAACACATCTTCAACAATGTTTGATAACTTTTCACCTATCAAAGGCTCATAATTAGCTATAAAATTATCTGAGCCCGACATATTAAGTTCTGTCTGCTTATCATAGCCAGGAATAATGGCATCATCTGGACGTTGAAATAGACGATATTCACAATTACTAACCAATTTAACACTGCCAGAATGCGTGTTTTTAGCATAATTATCACTAATATATGAACTAGGTACCACCACTGAAGCGGTAATATCATCTTCCATTTGTATTTTTTCGGCGGCATAAAAATCCTGCCTAACCTTAAATGTGCGCCAACCACCTTGTTCATTAAACCCTACTCGCAAAAAGCTGGCAATGATGGGTCTGCCTTCAAATTTAAGTTCATGTCCTGGTGATCCGTCAACAACATCTGCGGAAAAAAAACTGCGCCAGTTTTCGCCCCATTCAGCCTGATAAAAGCGCTTAATCAATAGTACTAAAGCTCTGATATAAGGGGGTATCGCGTTTAACCATTCATTATATTCATCGGTATAACTGGTTGATGGCGTTAATAATTTAATGACTGAGCCGAGACTTCGGTTATGACTTAATAATGAGCGACTAGGTGCCTTATCAGCTTCATCAATAAATGCCTTAAAGCGATCACTATAATTTTTATCAAAAATTTCCTGCACTCTGTTTAAATCTTGCGTTAAGTTATTGACATAAAATGAATTATAAATAACCGCATCATTAATTGATTTAGAAATTTCTGATTTTCCTCCGCCAGAAACTGTACTCGGCTTATGACAAAATGTACCTTCTGCCGCTGTACCAATCAATCGCCATGAAGGAGCCGCCGGATGTTTCAGCAATTCCAGTTTATAGCCATTAGGCTTTATATAAATCTTCCCAGGCTGTAAACGGACAGTAGAAACTTTATTATCCGTCCTCCAGATTGATGTCTCATTTGCCCAGGACAGTGCTTGCGCCCTCCCATCCATCTTTACATTTTGTGGTACGTAAATAATCTCAGGAT
>WTAG01000369.1 GCA_013139755.1 Methylomarinum sp.
AGATCGTTATGAAAAAGCACAGCAACAAACCATTTATGACCAGTGCTCTGGCTATTAGCATTTCTCTTGTTATAACAAGCTCAGCTATGGCTACAGAATCAGTTTTAACCCGTTCCACAGGGGCCCCAGTCGGTAACAATCAGAATTCATTAACTGCCGGGACATTGGGACCGACCTTATTGCAAGACCATCATTTAATCGAAAAACTGGCATATTTCGATAGGGAGCGTATTCCAGAACGGGTGGTACATGCCCTGGGAGCAGATGCCTATGGCGTTTTTAAAGCAACGGCAGATTTAACAGATATTACAAAAACTACAGCTTTTCAGAAATCAGGCAAAGAGACTCCTGTTTTTGTTCGATTTTCTTCCGTTGTTCATTCAAAACATTCCCCTGAAACTTTGCGAGATCCACGTGGCTTTGCCGTGAAGTTTTAAACTGAACAAGGTAATTGGGATTTGGTGGGCAATAATTTTCCGACCTTTTTTATTCGTGATGCGATTAAGTTCCCGGATATGGTGCATGCGTTCAAACCTAATCCACAAACTAAAATGCTCGGCCTTATCTTAACGTTACTTGTAGCTGCTTTCCAGTCCGCAAATGTAGTAATGAAATAACAAATTTTTATTATATTTGTAATTTTTTACGCTGCATAGCGACCAATAAATGAAAGCTTGTTGGTCAGTTGGAAAATAAATAGTTCCTGGCGGCTCAATGTTTGGGCTATTACAAAAATTGCATAGCTATTACCAGGTGACAAGATTTATTCTTACTGACCTTTATCACATTTCTGTCAAAAACATATCAGGTATTGATTATGCTCGTTATTTATAAACAGACAGTTAAATTCACAGTTAATTACTTGGAAAAAGAAAATGAAACATTCACTCACTTATAGCTTTATTGCCAGTTTTATCGCCACATTAGTTTTATCAATGATCATGGTTATGAAAAAAACCATGGGGCTGATGCCAGAAATGAACCCCATCGCAGATCTCGTCACAATTATGCAACAAGTGTCTGGTTTGTCTATCCTTCCTTTATTTGCCTGGGTCCTACACTTTTTTATCGGCACCTTTGTTTGGGGAATATTATTTTTCCTATTTTATGGGATTTTACCTGGTGGCAAGATTATCAAAGGCATCCTGTTTGGCCTGGGTGCATGGTTATTAATGATGTTAACACTCGAACCTTTAGCCGGACATGGTCTTTTTGGCTTGCAGACCAGTCCTGTTATTCCAATGATGTCAATGATGCTGCATATAGTCTTTGGTGCCATCCTAGGTATTATTTACGGAAAGCTCGCAAAGTCAGCAACAGAAATGTAATAAAACTAATTTACAGCAACTGAAATTATATAGAGGTTAGCTATGAATGCAGCAAAACTATTTATCACTTGTCTGGAAAATGAAGGTGTCGAGTACATATTCGGAATCCCCGGAGAAGAAAACTTACATGTCATGGATGCACTTCAGGATAGCTCAATAAAATTTATTACCGTTAGACATGAACAGGGGGCAGCGTTTATGGCGGATGTCTATGGTCGACTGACTGGACGAGCTGGCGTTTGTTTAGCAACATTAGGACCTGGTGCGACCAACCTGATTACAGGTTTTGCAGATGCCAATATGGATAGAGCGCCTATTATTGCGATTGCTGGGCAAGGTTCCACTGCTCGGATGCACAAGGAAAGTCATCAGATGATTGATCTGGTCAGTTTATTCAAGCCCATTTCAAAATACAGTAGCGAGATTGTACAGTCTGATATTGTGCCTGAAATTGTGCGTAAAGCATTTAAGGATGCTCAGGCGGAAAAACCTGGCGGCGCCTTTATTAGTTTTCCTGAGAATATTGCCGCAGAGGATGTAGATCAAAATTTAACACCGCTTAAGGTGCAGAGCCCTACCCCGCCTTATCCTGCACCTAATAAAATTAAACAAGCTGCGGCTAATACCGCTACCAGTGACGTATCAAGCACTTGAATAATAAGGATTTAGATGTAAATTAAAGTTAAGTTAAGCTTTAACTGCTTATTGGATATAATTGAATTTCCTACAAAACAATAAAACCAATAAGCAAAGGAAAAGCTTAACTAATGAAAAAGTCTAGTCGATTGAGTCGCCACTTACAAATCCGATCTTTTAAAAATACTTTCTTTCAATTTAATGACCTGCCTTTTAAAGGCTTATTACCAGACCATTTAATTGAAGCGATTCACCAATCGGGCGATGTTCGAAACACAGTGTTTACACCTTTAGTCACACTGAGAGCCTTTCTATTTCAGGTGCTCAGTTCCACAGGTGCTTGTAAAGAAGCAGTAGCTCATGTTTTGATCGAACGAATTGGTCAAGATTATAGTGCCAATTCCATGAATACAGGTCCTTATTGTAAAGCCCGATTACGACTGTTACTTTCTCATTTAAAAGAAGCCGTCACATCTTCAGGTCAAGTATTACATGAGCAAGCATCAGATAGCTGGTTGTGGAATGGCTATCGAGTTATGCTGGTTGATGGTACAACGCTGCTTATGCCAGATACAGATAATAACCAGAAAACCTACC
>WTAG01000147.1 GCA_013139755.1 Methylomarinum sp.
GAGAAAGAAATACTATATGTGCAGGAAGTACGGTAACTCAGTTTTGCAGGAGCAAAAACTGATAAAAAAGCCAGGGCCTTCTTCGCCAAGGAAATGAAGTAAAGTTTCTTTTTATTAAAAAAGAACGCTCTAAATTTCCCGTGAAATTTCTTTGTCACCATTTAAATGTGAGTCTATCTGCATATTATGCTTGGCTGCATCGACACGCTAAATTAATTGATGCGCAAGAACTGCATTTATACCGCCGATGCAAGGCTTTGTTTAATCAAAGTCGAGGCAGTTTAGGCACAAGACAGTTAGCAAAGAAATTACGTGAAGAAGGCTTTACTGTAGGCCGTTATCGTACCCGTACATTAATGCGTCAATTAGGCTTAAAAGTAAAACAACGCCAAGCGTATAAAGTGACGACTCAGCGTAAACACAGTCATAGAGTTGCTGATAATAAACTTAACCAGCAATTTAACCCAAGTACAGCAAATTTAGTATGGGCAGGTGACGTAACGTACCTGAGAACAAATCAAGGCTGGATGTATTTGGCGATTGTGATGGATTTATATTCGAGACGAATTATTGGTTGGAGTATCCATAAGCGCATGACTGTTACATTGGTAGAACGAGCCATGAAAATGGCGATAAATTTGAGAAAGCCAATGCCAGGAGTAAGACTAATGTTTCATAGTGATAGAGGATCACAATACACCAGTGAGCATTTTGGCAACCTGTTAAAGCAGCACCAAATAACACCCTCGATGAGTAGTGTTGGTGCCTCTGTTTAGATAATGCCGTTGTGGAACGGTTCTTTGGCAGTTTAAAACATGAGTGGCTATTAAAAGTGATTCACTTAACCCGTGAATCCATGAAGTTAGATGTTGAGGCTTATATACGCTATTACAATCAAGACAGGCTTCATACAATACTAGGTGATTTATAGCCTATTAACTATGAAAAATTCCAATTGAAGGTGTCCTGTTAGACTTGACCAGAATAATGGCTTGATATGAGCGCAGTACGGACAGGCATTCTTTGCATCAAAGGCGTTTTCTATTAATTCGCTAACCTTGGGTTCATCCGATAATTGAGTTAATGTCGATACTAATATTGTTCGCTGATGATGATCTAATTGATTTATTACGGAAACCAATTCTAAAAATTCTAGCGTTTTCATGATTATCTCCCACTAAAGTGGTTTATATCCTTTCAGACACTAAGTTCCAGTTAAAATTCCACACTTAACGGTGACATAGCCTTTTTTTAAGTTAAACATCGCTTTAAAACATCAATAGCTTCTTCACAAGAAATACTTTCTTTTTCACTTTCTAAAATATAATGTGCTAAATTCAGGATACATTTCCAGTTTTCATTATGCTCAATAAATTGAAATGCTTGTGAAAATAACATCAGCATTTTTTCTTCACGCAGCTCTTTTGAAGGGATGAAATATTCTAGATAACTGTAGGCTTTTTCAACATCTGATGAGCCACCGTAGTAATTTAAAGCATGTGGATTTAGCAGGTTAAAATTTAAGGCTTCGTTATCTCTGATAGACACGTATTTTGCTTCAGCTAAAGGTCCAACCAGTAAATTAATTACGTCAGCTTCATAGGCTGTTTGGTAATTGAGTTGTTCTTCATCTGTTAATTGATGGATGTTCTTAAGTCCAGTTATCGGCAGGTTCTGAATCAATCGACCATCAATCACTTTGGCAAACAATTGTTTACCTGAATCGCAAGGTTTACTTATTTGAATTTTAAAAAAGACAGGGGGTAATTGTTTTAGCTTATTGCCTAGATAGATACTGGCCGCATGACCTGCCTCATGAAAAGCAGTTTGTTGAGTGAGATCTTGGTTGTATTGAGAATAGGCATAATTTGACTGATAATTGCGCTGCATGACGATCTCCAAAAAAATGCGGTCAGAGACCGCACAAAGGAAGGGTGTAAAAACTCAGACTCCCTGAGTTAGTACGGGGTGTATATAAGAGTTGACTATAGTGTAATCAGTATGGGCGTAGTTGAAAATGCGACATTTTGTGACATGACAAAATGTCGCTGAAAATGGCATAAGCCTTGCTGTGTATAACTTTTACGACTGTGTAAATGATTGATAAATGTGCAATAAAACAGCATAAATACAGAATAATATGTGATATGCCCTATTAAACTGGGGCATATCACACACAATGCTATTTTTTGTATGGACAATGGCTCTGTGTGATTTTATCTTTGTTAAATTTAATTAAGGATAGAGGGCCAGGCATGACCAATAATTACGTTGAAATAAACAAATCAGCAAGTTGATCAATTTTTTCTAGCTCAGGCTTAGTCTGGTAAACCCCGCTATTTTCTAGTTTTTCATCCATACCCCGAACAAATAAATACATTACCCCACCAAAATGTTGTTGATAACTGTAATTGGGTAGTCTGGTTTTAAGGTATTGGTGTAAAACCAAAGTGTAAATCCAATATTGCAGGCCATAATTATGCTCACGCATAGACTTAATTAAATCATCTTGCTCATAGCTCTCTAGCCCATTAGATTTGTAGTCCATTACATAATATTGTCCATTATGTTCACAAATTAAATCAATAAATCCGGTTAAATATCCACACATTATTTTTTCAGAAAGCGGTTGATAAGTTGGGCAGTCTTGTAATATGTGATTAATCTGGCTGACATCCATGGTTTTCATGGACAGATAAAAAGGCATTTCTTTTAAGCATTGCTGATCTTTCAGCTGTTTTAAGCTAAAACAATCCGTTGCTGTGGATAAGTTTGTATTGACTGTCTGTCTTAATAAATCGTCAATTTGTTCTGGATAGTCTGTTTTTAAGCCATAGCGTAAACAGGCTTTATCACGCTGCTCAGTAATATCATTGTCTTTAGCCAAGATATAAAACGGTATATTTTCCAGTAAATCATGAATTACATTTCCCGTGTGAGCACCGCGAGGTAATTCCTCTTTATCTACTTTGATAACAGGCAGGCTATTGTCTTCCCTGGCTTTATCATCAGGTAATTCAGGCGCATCATGAGTACTTAGGTACGAAAGTGCGCTATAACTACTCATTTGCCAATAGCTATAGAGAGAGCGTTGTCTTTTTTTATAATTGAGTTGATCTGATGAGTGTTGAGCTTGCCAGCTATTGTGGATGGTTTGTTCAGTCTCTAATAACCGATATTCAAAAACATCAGCTTGCTGCTTACTAAAATGTTGTAATTTTTGTTGTTGCTGTAAAAAATCATTGCCAGAAAAGTTGAGTAAATAAGCTATGGCAGATTCATTGGCTTTATCTTTTGTACGTACGTCTGCCCAGTTAATATAACAACGATATTTTGCACGGGTAACTGCGACATAAAAAACTCTTAGATCTTCCTGTAACTCTTCAGCTAATGCATTTTGGCGATGCTGTTCAAATTGTTCTGAGCCTATATCAGCAATCATTTCATCATTTGAATAACATTTAATCACTGATTGTTCTTTGTTTAAACGAGTCCCCCGCTGCCACAAAAAAGGACAAAAAACGATAGGATATTCCAGGCCTTTTGAACTGTGCATAGTGATGATTTTTACAGCATCATCATCACTTTCTAATCGTAGCTGTTGTTCATCTGAGCTAGCATTGCCAGATGTTGCTTGAGTAATATTATTATGTAGCCAGTCCAGTGTTTTATTAATACCTAAATGTTCATCAATCGCTGCTTGTTGGACTAATTCAATACTGTGTTGAAGATTGGTAATGCATCTTTCAGCTTGTGGATATCTTGATAAATGAGGGTAGACATTCTCATTGGCAAGCAAGCGTTGCATCATCGCCATTAAACCTTTATTTTGCCAAATGTTTTGGTAATCTAGAAAACGCGATAACCAATCGTCCATGGTCAGTTCATTATTCAGTGCCTGGAATAGTTGCTGGCCATTTAAATTAAACCAGTTGAGCGTTAGTGTTTGTTTAAGTAAGGCATTGTTAGTAGGCTCGGCAACAGCTTGTAATACGGTGTAAAGATCAAATGCTTCTGTTGAGGCAAAGACGGATTCCTTACTATTAATGACGGCCGTGACCCCAGCTGCATTTAAGGCCTGTTGAAACTCTTTTGCCTGTGGATTAGTCCTTACCAAAATGGCAATATCTTTAGCTTGTATGGCTTTTTCTTGAACAGTAAAATCAGCAATTAACAGCTCTAAAATTTCGTTGACTACGGCTGTTTTTATTTCTGCTGTCGCTTTTCCTGCTGTCCAGAATGCTTTATCATTTTTATCCAGTTGCCATAAAACAATAGGTGGTAATGACTGCTCATTAATTAAAAGCCCCTGCTCTGCCGTTAATCCCGCAGCAACAGGGGTAAATGTGAGTTTGTCTGATAAAAAAGGCTTATCAGTGTTAAATAAGCGGTTAACTCCCTCAACTAATAGAGGGTGTGATCGCCAATTAAAACCTAAATTGAACTCATGATTTGCAAGTTGTTTGGCTGAGAAATAGGTCTGTATATCAGCTCCCCTAAATTTATAAATAGCTTGTTTAGGGTCACCAATTAAATATAAAGCATGTTCAGAGGAATGGAATAGGCTAGAAAAAATCAGCCATTGATTTTGGTCATTATCCTGAAATTCATCAATTAAAGCGGCTTGGTAATGCTGTTGTATTTCAAGACGTAGTGCCTGGCCTTTTTCAGACTTTAAGGCTTCAGCAAGACGGCTTATTAAATCATCAAAGGATAAAATATTCAGTTGCTGAAGTTTTTTGCTTACATCCTTATGCAGAGTCTGTAATAGTGAGCGACGAAACATCAGGCTAATATTTCGTATCGCATGGTCTAGTTGTTCAAATGACTGAGAATTAAACCCCAGCTCTTCAATATAAAGCTGTTTTTGTTCATCACTAGGCATTGGATTGGCTTTACTTTTTCTAAATTTCTGACCATTTAACCCATCAAGCAAACCTTGCTGAGTGAACAGTGAAAAGTCAGGCGTAGTAATCGATTTTTCATCTAGCCAGTCAGATAAACAGTAATTGGTGTTTTTAAAATCAGTTTGAAAGCTGTCTTTAAACTTACCTTCTTGTAGTTTTTCTTCTATGGTTTGTAAAGAGGATGATATGTTTATTTTACAGTTAGAAATGCATTGTTTTAGCTTAATCAGAGCTAGCTCAAGATCTTCGTAATCAGGAACAACTGTAAGTTCCGGGGCAATAAAATCGACACTGGCCAGTAATTGGTCCGGTGTTTTATATTGTGCTGTTAACAGACTGGCTTCCCAGGCAGAACGGGGATAAACTTGCTGACGCCAGAAATCATCTGAGCAGGCTTGTTTAATACTGGATATATCGCCGGTTAATTCAGAATCAAATAACTGTCCACTTTCTAATGCGTGTTCAGCAAGAATACGCTGACAAAAGCCATGTATGGTAAAAATTCCTGCCTGATCTATATCCATTAGCGCATTATTAAGACGCTGAATGATAAGGTCTTGTACTATACTGAGACTATCTAGCCATTGTTTGACATTACTTTCTAGCTGATCATTATTACCCTGTGCATAAAGCCGTGTTTCTGCAAGACGCTTACGAATTCTATCTTTCAGCTCTTCTGTAGCAGCTTTGGTAAAGGTAACGACAAGAATCTGTTTAATGCCCAAATCTTGTTCAACCACAAAGCGCAATACCAGCATGGCGATGGTATAGGTTTTTCCTGTCCCTGCACTGGCTTCTATCAGATTAATACCTGTTAATAACTCGGTATTAATCGGGTCAAAGTTTGGGAGAGGTTTAGTCATGAGCTATTTTTCTATCTGTAGAAAGCGTACTGAAGTCCGCTCTACAGTTTAGAACAGGGGAGGGTTAGTCTTTAATTTCAGGTAGCTCTAGTTCTTCTGTTAAGTTCCAGTCAGAAAATGGGAAAGGTAAGCTATCTGTGTTGTAGGTCAAAAATAAAATAATGTGATATAGATAAACGGAAAGTGTGCGTCCGAAATCAAGAATATTTTTATTAGGTTCGCCAGTTAACAGTGCAGAAGCTACTTGTAAAAAGATAACAGCCCATAACAAAATTCTAACTAATCCAACGATCACCGCAAAAACCAGCATAAAGAAAATGCGTTTCCAGGTGCTGATTTTTTTAAGGTTATCGTTTATTTCTTGTTGCATGATATTAACCTTTGTTCATTAAGTCACGTAAATCAAGTGCGGATGCGTTAGCTCTGGCAATATAATTGGCCATAGATAATGAGTAGTTAGCAAACATACCAAATCCATCACCACTTAAGATCATAGGGCTTAAAATAGGTGTTAAGGCATTTTCTAAGGCATGAATCATATTGTCTAATGTATTCATGGCCCGTTTGTCTAAAATGATATCTTCAAAATCGACTTTAATTGCTTTTAAAATATGCAACAATGCCCAGCTTGCTCCGCGTGCTTCATAAAATATATCATCCACTAATAACCAGGGTGTCTTACCAACGCCTATGGTTTTTTCTTCCGTAAATTGCGGGGCTTTTTGTCCACTAGGATCATAAAGTATGCCCGCAGCACCGGCAAATTTATCGGTACTGGCGGTTAAACGTGTGGATAACCCGCCTAATCGTTTAATAATAACCTCTAAATAAGTCCATAGGTTATCAGAGCGAGAATAAAACTGAGCACGGCGTTGTGTACTTGTAGGCTTTTGTAAACGCTGCATATAAACATGTAGGTATCTAATACCTTTATCATATTCTGACTCAGAAGACGGTAAAGCCCAAGAGTTTGGTTCATAGTAGAAATAAGGCTCAGCCATGGCTAAATCTTTATCTTCAATAGATTGTGATTGGTCTCTGGCAAAGTGGTTTCTTAATGCGGTAGTGCCATCACGTAGCATAACAAGCGCACCGTATTCCCAGCTACGAATGTTATCTAAAAATAATCCCGGAGGTGCAACATCATTAGAAATATAGCCACCAGGCTTGTCCATTAAAACCTCAGCCATATGCGCGAGTGTATTGGTATAAACAAAACCAATAGGCAAGGAGTCTGTATGAGTTGCTTCCATGCGTTTAACAGCTTCATCCTGTACATTAAAGCTATCTGGCTCAGCTCCCCACCATGCACCTAAAATAATAAGTACAAGGGTGGTAATGCCGGCTAGTGACCCAAAAAACCAAAGTATTCCTTTCGATTTCGCATCTTCTGTTGCTGTACTGTCAGCCATTTCCTGGTTTCCTGATTATCTTAAAGTGAATAAGGTTTTATGAAAAATAGTAATCATAGTAACAGGTTTTTTGATTGATTTCTCTTCAACTGATTTAGCTAATAGTAATGGGAGTTTTTTTACAAATAT
>WTAG01000056.1 GCA_013139755.1 Methylomarinum sp.
AAATAAAAATTAATTGGTAAAATCCTAGTGAGTCACTGTCAATACAAACAACTCAGCTCACGGTAATACTCTAATTGTACTCATCATACCGGCTTCTGCATGCTCCAGTATGTGGCAGTGATTAGCCCAAAGTCCTGTATCCAGCGGAATAATCCCTATATCAACTGTTTCTTTCCTACGAAGTAAAACAGTATCTCTCCAAAAGTCTTCCTCCACTGGTTGACCATTACGAGCTATCACTTTAAAAAACTGTCCATGAAGATGCATGGGGTGTAAACGAGGTGATTTATTATTAAACCGCAATTTATAGAATTCCCCTGATTTTAGTTCATAATTTTCTGTTTCAGGCCATGCATTATTATTAATAGTCCATTGAATACCCTTTGCACCGCCTCGTTTTGCATTTAGCACAAACTCATGGGAAACAGGCATTTTAGTGGCTTCATTCCATTGTGGAATATGAACCGCTTTGGGTATGTTGAATTGAGGCGTTACAACAGCCCCTTCTGCTTCCACTTGCAAAAAAGCAAGAGTGGATGCTTTTCTTGAAAAAACATTCTTAATCTCCAAACTTTTTCCGGCAAAAGTTTTGGGAATAATAATATCCAAGTCAATTCGATTCCCTGGTGCTAAAAGAAAGTGCTGCAAAAGAAACGGCTTACCCACTAACATACCATCTACAGCAAAAATCATTGGAGTAAGAGACTGGAGCATTGGAGAAAAAACACGGCCATTGGCGACATTGACCATTCTGATTCGTATTCTTTCACCAGCTTTTACATTAAAAGAAGGTTTTATTTGTCCATTTACCGTTAAAACATTACCCCACCTACCATCATGCGCAAGATCGTGTCGAGTGACAAATTCTGAATGAATTGCACCGTCTCGCCCCAATAACCAGTCATCCAAAACAAAAACAATATCTTGAGAATAAACAGGTTCAGTTTTATCCTCTACAATCAAAACCCCATGCAATCCGCGCTCTACTTGTTCTGCAGCATTTACATGAGGATGAAACCAGAATGTACCCGCATCTTTAGGTGTAAATTGATAAATAAAACTTTCACCGGATTGGATAGCAGGTTGAGTCACACCAGGCACACCATCCATTGCATTTGGTACTCTTACTCCATGCCAATGAATAGTTGTTGGTTGAGGTAATTTGTTACTCAATTTAAGTCGTAAAGTATCACCTAATTGCATCCGGATAACGGGGCCAGGTATTTTTCCATTATAAGACCAAACTTTGGTTCGATACGGTGGGATAATGCCCCATTCGCTTTCACTAGCGACTAATTCAAAGTCTACAATATTTTCTGTAGGATCAATATTCTTCGGATAGGCATTCTTAAATTCATGCTCCAGTTTTAAAGTTATTTCTGGTTTGATTAATACATCGTGAGTTGATATTGCTATAACCGGTAGTGGTATAAAAAAAATATAGAACAGAAAATTATTTAATAAATGGCGATATTTCATCGTTTTTCCTTTGATACTTACTTACCCTGACTCAACAAATCAAACACTACCCGAGCAAACCCTGCCGCCTTAGCTGGATCAGACAGCAATTGCATCATCTGGTTTTGGTGCGCTTCGTTACTATCCATAACAGCATCATCTATGGCTTTAGTGAAATCACCTAACATGGCTTGTTCTGGTGTATTGTTCGCTATTTGACTCATCACTAAAGCATTTTCACTCAGCTTGTCTCTGACTGTGTACGCATAATTAACCAAATCATTATCAGTCAACTCATCGGTAATAAATAGCTCATTCAGTCGGCTGATAATTTGCGATAAAAACTCTTCTTTTTTATCTTTGGCTTTTGCAGAACCTAAACTATCCCCTGGGTTCAAATATTCACCAGCATCTTCTTTAAGTTGAATATCCTGCTGACGTATTTTTGATAAACGATAGTGACTTAACACCACGCTATTCAAGTCAATATCATCATCTTCATCAAGTAATGCTTCACGTAACATAGGACGAAGGTTTCTAGCATAAAGACTTAATTTTTCTAAATCCTTATCGTTGTAATCAACAATCTGGGACATAAACTCGTAGAAGCGTACAAAGGTGCCCAGATCCTTTTTGAATATTTCCAAGGCATCTTTTTCCTGCTTACATTCTTTAAAGCTATTTTCAGCATTGGCGATTAATACCGCATCCGCTGTTTTCTTGGTTCGCTCAAACATATCCTTGGCTTGCTTATAAGCCTCAACAGCTGACTTATAACGCTTTTGCCAACGCTCTACTGCAGGCTTACATATATTGGCTATGGCAGCATTGCTTTTGCTCTTTTGTAAAAAGGCTTCACAAAACTGCTCGACCTCTTGCCATTGAAAGATACCGGCTGCACGTAGCTTATCGAATAAATCAAAGATCAAATCAGGATCAGATACATCATCCAGTTCGGCTGTTTGACAATAGGGTTGGAATGCTTCAAGAATCTCGTCTGGATCGTTAAAGAAGTCCAGTATAAACGTACCGGTTTCTGCTTTACCTGGGTAGGTGCGGTTTAAACGTGACAGGGTTTGAACACATTCCACGCCGCCTAGTTTTTTATCCACATACATGGCACACAGCTTAGGTTGATCAAAGCCTGTTTGAAACTTATTCGCCACCAGCATCACTTGATAATCATCCGAATCAAAGGCCTTACGCATATCGCGGCCTTTAAGATTGGGGTTCATATTAAGTTCGGTAAACTTCTCTCCGATTAGCCCTGTTACATTCGGATCTTTCTCGTTAAATTCCACTTCACCTGAAAAAGCCACCATTGCATGGATTCTTTGATAGCCTTTCTCGCTAATGTATTTATCAAAGCATAATTTATAACGCACAGCCTCTTTACGCGAACTGGTCACCACCATGGCTTTGGCTTGGCCGCCTAATAAGCCCATCACGTTATCTTTAAAGTGCTCAACAATTACCTGCACCTTTTGTGAAATATTGTAATCATGTAAGCGCACCCATTGATTCAGTTTAACCTTGGCTTTTTTACTTTCCACCTCTTCGTCTGAACCTTGGATTTTCATCGCTAAGTTATAGGCAACTTTGTAATTGGTGTAATTTTTTAATACATCCAGAATAAAGCCTTCTTCTATGGCTTGGCGCATGCTGTACACATGATAGGCTTCTGGCTTATTGCTTTTAGACGGAGCTTCATTGGGATTAGGTAAACGACCAAACAATTCCAGCGTTTTTGTTTTAGGAGTTGCGGTAAAGGCTAAATAACTGAGATTAGATGAAGCTCTGCGTGAAGCAACCGCAGCATCTAATATATCTTCAGTCGTTAACTCATCCTCTTGGCTATCAACCATCAACACTTCTTTTAAC
>WTAG01000092.1 GCA_013139755.1 Methylomarinum sp.
TCTGATCAGGATCTCTGGATAATGCTTTTTCTACAGATTGTACTTTAAATTCTTGGCTAAATTTGGCCATTTCTGTCTCCTAAAATTGAATTTTATAGGCGACAGGTATGTTGACATAGGGGGCATAGGTGTCTACACAAGTATTTTTTTGATTATAAAGCGAGCTCTTAAGCCCTCGCACCAAGCGGGGAGAGGGCTTAAGAGACTGTGAAAGTATTAGTTTTTAGCCCCCCTCTTTGGAAAAGAGGGGCTGGGGGAGATTTTATTATAAAAATAAACCCTTTAATATCTGTAATGGTCATGTTTTTTTTTGATAAAATCCCCCTCAATAGCCGAGATTGCGACCTTTTCCAAAGGGGGAGGTCAAAAGCAGAATACTTTCACAGTCTCTTAAGAGCACAAGCTCCTGATTATTGTTATTTGCATAAAACTTGACCATTACAACCTGTGCTCCCTTGGAGAGGGCTTAAGTCAACAGTCTTTACCCATTGAAATGGCTGAAGCTTATACCTAATCAGGTAAGTCTTTGTCGCTCGTATGACATTTACTTAAATGGGAATTATCATTTACGTTTAAGTCTTTTGGTTAAATGATTGAGAAAATCCTGCTCCAAGTATTGCTGCATAAGTAACTGCCACTGCGGGTATCTGTAAGCTAAAATCAACCATTGAATGTGCTGCAACTAATATGGTACTTGAAAAACTAATGGCTGGATAAATCCAGTTTCGTTGTCTGCTCCATATCCCTTTTAAACATTTTAAAGCAATTAATAAAATACTTAAGAATAGGGCGCTTGCTGCTGGAATACCTAATTCAAAGATATTTTCTAGATAAGTATTATGTGCTTTGTCGTAATTCCCTCTAATGCCCTTTGTTCTATAAAGTCGAAAAGAATTTTCATAAGATCCATACCCAAAGCCAAGATAAGGGTTATTTTCTATACCTGTTAGTGTTGCAGCATAAACTTTTGGTCGCTCTGCTTTTTCTACTGAAATTTGCCCCATTCTTTCCATTAATCGGTCACTACTAATGCTGAATAGACTGATGGTAATAGTTATTATTGCTATAGAGGCGTAGCTTAATGCCTGGTTTTTTAGTTTCTTGCTAAGACTTAGTAGCATCAATAAAATAATAATAGCGAGCGTGGTGCTGAGAAACCCACCTCTTGAGTGGGTGAGAAATAATGAAGTACCTATGGTAAAAAACATCAGTATGGGAAACCAGGCACGAGTAATTATGGTTTCTATAAATAGTTGTTTTCCATAGTTGCCCTTTAGTCCATAAACTGAACTGCTTTTAAATTGACGTAATATATTCGGTATCAAGCAAAGTAGAGATAAGCCCGCGTATGTTGCATAAGAGTTTCTGTTAACAATGGTGCTAGTAACGTCTTTTTGATAGCTCAATTTGTCAAACCATAGTATTTTATTAAAATCACCCAAGAAGATAATCAGACCATAAGTAGCGTAAATAAACCCTGCAATTGATAACCAGTTGAATAATTTTTCTGCATTCGCTGATCTTTGGCAATAATATTGAGAGAGTAAAAAAACGAGTCCGTAGGATAATAGGCGCATTATTGCGGTGATTGTTTGTTCGGGAGCTAGGCTTATTTTCGAGGGTATTTCTATTTCTAATGTTTGTGCTGTTAGTTGCCAGAGTGGGTGACTCCAGCTGTCTGGGATAAATGAGGAGGTTTGAATGAATGCCCACAGTAAGGTACTTGTGAATAAAAAGAATGAAATTTTGATTCGATCAAAATGGAGTTTCATTTTTTTTTCTGATATCAAATAAGAAACGCACCAGCTGATTGTAATAAGTGCAATTAATAAGCAGAGTAAACTCCATGACCAAGGTCTATTTGACCCAAAGGGAAGGGGTGATAAAACAAGGGTAATGAGTAAGCAATAGAATGGAAGCATTGTTTATTAAATTCTGTCTTTTGGTAAAGGTTTACAATCGTTCATAATTCTAGCTTGCGGTTTAATATGATTAGGTTAAGGGTGTTATTTCTTATTAGAGTTTTATGGATAGTACTGATTGGTTTCGTAAATATTCCTAATTTTTTAGGGTCTATGACTAGATGTTCCAGTTTTTTTAACTTGAATGTAGAAAACACTGAAAACTAGAGGGGTAGCATCTGGCTCCCACGCAGCGTGTCACTGCCATTAAGTTAAGGCGAAAAGAGTTTGTTTTAACTTCTCCTTACCCAATCCTCTCCATCAGGAGAGGGCTTAAGAGCAAAAAATATTTTCTTAAACCTCTTAACTTAACCTTCTAAGTAACATGATTTCATATTATTGATTTTATTGTTTTATTTGTCATGCTATAGGTACAAGTTCTAAGCCAAATTGTACTGCTTTTTGTTGCAGTTGTTTTAAAATACGTTGTTGATGGGCCTTGTCATATTCTTCCTGACTTTGTGTAACATAGACAGTTTTATTTTTAAGCATGTTATAAAAGATGACCGCTATCTTTCTTGCGGTCGCATTGATTGCTTTGGGCGCACCAATTCTTGCTCTTAGTCGCCGATAATGTGCTGCTAACCCACTCTTCGAGTTCGATAATCCCCATGCTGCC
>WTAG01000491.1 GCA_013139755.1 Methylomarinum sp.
ATCACCTATTTCTTTAGATGCAGAAAGAAAAAGAGTATGTGACTGAAAATCAAATTCTGATAACTCTTTGTATACACTTTGATAAAGATTGTATTCCGCATCAAGTTCAAATCCATCATATTGAATCAACTTATAGGCACCAGAAAAATCAAATGTTGCAGCCAGATCATCAATACCGGTTGTATTATCAATTATACTAACTGTTACATTATCATCAAACTCAAACCCCGTTTTCATAGCGACAGACCACGATTTACTTTCTGTCCCCTGATATGTATCTGCTAATTCAGAGTCATCATCTAGCTGCTCTATAATTGACCTGGCATTCTTTGCCAACTCACTATCTGGCGCCAAGTCGATTGTTTTTTGCAATGACTGTTTCGCTAGCACGTTGTTATTCACTGATATATGAGATAAAGCAACGTTATAACTTGCAAGCTGCTTAAAATCCTTATCAATTAATGCCGCTCGCCTAAAATAGCCAATAGCTTTTTGATGATCATTATTTTTAGCAGAAACCATACCCAAGAAATACAATGCTGAGCTATTATTTGCATTTATTTTTAACTCTTCTGTTAAATATTTCTTAGCAAGATCATAAAGATCAAGTCGATAATAATTAACACCCAACGCCAAATTCACTTCAGATAATGAAGGTGCCATTCTTACCGCTACCTTAAATGCGGCTACCGCTTTTGTATAATCTCCCTGCTTGGATGATGCTAAACCCAAATAATAAAATGCTTCAACTGACTGAGGCAATTCATTGACAGCTTGGTTCAAAAATATCAAAGCTTTTTCGTTATCTCCTTTCTGAAAAAACTGTATACCCTGCTCCAACGGTTTATTCTCTATCGCTATGGCTGTATTACACACACATAGAAAAAAAACACATGACAAAACAGGAATTACCAACTTACTAATTTTTATAATTTTCATTATGAAATTATTTTAAAAAAGATGTCAAAAATGCTTTTCAAAAAAACACTTTAAAACAAAACCCAATAAAAAAGGGAGCTAAACTCCCTTTCGCTAAGAAATACACCAAAGTAAAACTACCCGATACAAGTAGAATATTTAACCTCGTGATTTTTTACCTTTACTACCTGAGTTATCACGTCGGCCGTTTTCTTTTAGACTTTTTCTACCTTCTTCTTTAATAATTTGCTTAGATATATTTTTAGCATTTAACTTTGCTTGTGTTTTTGCCGCTTTTTTTGCAGAACTTAACGCCGCTTTTTTTGCTATTGCCTTTGCCTCACCTTTGGCTGACAACTTTGCCAGTTCCTTAACTTGATTTTTTGCTGCATCTTTAGAAAAAGAACCTTTATCAGCAAACCTGTCAACTTTTGCTAAAAACTTATCTTTTTGTATTTCACCGCGACTTAACATTCTATCTGAAATTTCCAAGAATTTTTCATTACCAGATGCTTCATATTTATCCTGAAACTTATCTGCAAATGCAGTAAATTTAGCTTCTTCTTCCAATGCTTTTGTAAATGAATTAATTTGCAATTTATTGTAATCTCCATCTACTACAGTCTGCAAAATAAGAGCACCATCCAACTCACCAATCAAGTCATTATTGACTGCATTATTTAATGTGCGATTTAAAGCAAATACTTGCTCATCACTAAGCTCTGCAACTAATTCCAACTGCGTTTCTTGAGCAGCTTGTACTTCAGCCAACCCAGCATCCGCCTTAGCAACCTCCGCCCCTGCTATATCAACTTCTTTCTCTGCATCAGCAAGTTGTTTTTCCAATGCTGCAATTTCCTCAGCAGTCGCATCTGTAGCAACTGTGTCTAATTCAGCTTGAGCAGCATCACGTTCGGCTTCTGTCTCAGCTAAAGTCTTTTGAGTTTTTTCCAATTCAGCTTTTGCATCCTCATCACTAACTACTAACGTTTCAATTAGTCGATCCCTACTTGTAAAGTCTCCCGAAATCTCAGATTCAGTTGAAACTTCAGTATCAACGGACGATTCCAGCTCCTCATCCGCTAACACAGCAGCCGAATTAAAACCAAATAATGCCGTAAATAAAATGACAACTTTAAGATTAAATACATTCATAAATAAACCTCACGCAATATTAATTAAGTGAGATGAATTCTAATACACATATCTTTTAACTAAAGAGACCCATTTCACAAAACCCCCTCTCCAATAGAACCGAATAACTAGACATTAAATCAACAAGTTTAGCCCGACTTCTTAACAAACTTCGTCAAAATAACAATTTGCTGACCATTAACACGTCCTTCAATATGCTCAGCATTATCAGCCACTAAAGAAATACCTCTAACAGCTGTACCGCGCTTAGCCGTAAAATTAGCACCTTTAACCGTTAAATCTTTAATCAATGTCACCGTATCACCCGCTTCTAATACCGCGCCATTACTATCGATATGCTTAACGCTATCTTCATCACTTGCGCCTTCACCCGTTGCCTGCGCCCAAGCCAAAGTCTCATCATCTAAATACATCATATCAAGCAAATCTTGCGCCCAACCTTCAGAACTTAAACGCGTCAACATACGCCAAGCCATTATTTGTACAGCAGGAACCTGACTCCACATACTATCATTAAGACAATGCCAGTGATGCAGATCTACTTTTTCTGGATTTTCTATTTGCTCCTGACAGGTATCACAAATAAGCACACTCTCATCAGCACTACCATTTGAAGTAGGTGGGACTTCATAAACGCTTAAGCTTTCAGTGTTTCCACATAACTCACATTTAGACTCACTACGTGTATGCAATGCTTTTTCTGTACTCATTATTTTCTATTACCCAAAACGGCATATTATGCCAAAATTTTATGCACCATTGATACCAACTTTAGCCTTATGGATATAAAACATTTTAAATCAGCATCATTGAGTTAAATTGATAGCAAATGATGATGCTGAGAAAATATCAATAACGCAAGATTCGCTTGGTAATGCTTCTGCATTCCCAATCACCAGCTAAAATTTTCGCTACTTGCCATTATTCTTTAATGATTAGCCAAGTTCCATTTGGTTTTTTCTTCACATTGTAGAAATAAACCTCTTTATTAAACCCAACACGGTATTTATGCGAAGCATCAGACTCTTCAAATACGGTTATATCTACATCCTTTAATCTAATGTTTGTGTCTCTTAATAAGGTACCTTTAAGAATCAAGTACATTTCATTTGAATGATCTTGTACAGGGGAAAAGCTTTGGAATTTTTGACCGGTTACACTCTCATAAAAACTTAGCGCTATATTTTTACCGTCTCCAGATATAATGACTACCCCAAGAATAAGTAATGTCATTGCAGTTAAAAGCAAGAACTTTGCATTCTTTATAAAGTTAGTCAAAGAACCTAATTTTTCACCAACTGACTTATTGTTTTCTTTTTCCATTTAGGTTTTGTTACCCACTTTTTGCATACCTATATATAAAAGTATAAAAGCACCCGTCTTTATCGGGTTGGTTTTTAGATTAAAGCATATTTGCTTCCGCTCTCAAGATTAGTTACATGATAAAATCAACTACTCTGCCCGCCTGACACTCCATTCCCCCACCCCCCCCCCCCCCCCCCCC
>WTAG01000519.1 GCA_013139755.1 Methylomarinum sp.
AGTTGAAAAGATTTATTTAGATCGCCTAATCAATACTCGCGTATGTCATCACTGTAATCTCAGTAACGCAGACTTACAGGGCACAGAGTTAAATGGTTCTGCTATGAGTGAAGCCAATTTAAAAGAAATCAACTTAACAAGTGCAACGCTGGTGGGTGTTTGGATGACACGTTCTAGAGTACAAAATGCTATTTTTGAAGGTGCTGATCTTTCTACATCGTTACTTGATAATGCTGATTTCACTGGCTCAAACTTTAAAAGTGCCAACTTAAATAATGCAAAATTCAATTTCTCTGATTTAACTAATGTTGATTTAACTGGAGCAACATTAGAAGGCACCGTGATGAGAGGTGTTACATTCTGTAATACAACAATGCCTGATGGCACAATCGACAATAGTGGCTGTCCTGTGAAAAAACCAGCTGACAAAAACTAGTTTTTAATTGGCGTTATATACAATTTTATTAGTAATGTAAAAAACCCAGTTAAACCAACAACATAGCAGTAATAAGCTTCTGTTTCAGCATTCGCTGCACCTGCCATCGTGATATAAAACGCTAACACTAATAACACGCTTGAGATGCTAAGCCAAGCGGTATATTTGCTATTCCACAGCTGTAATTTATCAAGTGCGAAACTACCTGTTAGCATAAACAGTCCAGTGAAATGAATCGTAAACATGACCGCAGAGATCACTACATCCCAGTTAAAACGGTCAGCGCTGTCAGCAGCATCTCGGAACATATCCCAATTCGTAAAATAGCCTATCACTAATGGAATAAGCATTATTGAAAGGCTCCATAACTTCGCAAAGCCACCTACTTCAGCATTGGCTTCTTTCAAGTCTTCAAAAAACTTCTCAATATCAAACATAGGATTCCTTCCTTTTAAAAAGGGCAAGTATCACATATACCCGTGACCAATCAAAATGCAGATTTATAGCTCACATACTGAATACGCTATCAGCGTTATAATAGTAAGCAATAGAGCGACTATTACATCACTATTATGCCTTGCTACCCCATCCATTATGCGCACTAAAAACATGCACATTGAATGATAACGAGTATATACAGAAAACAGAAGCAAACTCTTGTCTCATTTTTTGGTCAGTTACGTTAAAATGGAGCAATATTTTACCTACCTAATCGTCCAGCTTTGAAACAAACATTACAACAACTTGAACAGAAATTGAAAACAGCCATGCTGGCTGATCAGTTTCCACTACGGCGACGATTACAGAATCTGCGAAAAAATAACCAAGCCAAACCTGAACAATTAGCTGCTTTAGAA
This sequence comes from Methylomarinum sp., assembly GCA_013139755.1. Next base: position 1,294 of record WTAG01000519.1, read on the forward strand.
AAACAAATCACAAAGTCTGTCGAGCTGCGAGCTCTTCGTCAGCAGCAAATTCCTAAACCTGAATTTGATGGTGATTTACCGGTAATTGATCGTCGTGAAGAAATAGCTAAAGCCATTAATGAAAACCAAGTTATTATCCTCAGCGGTGAAACCGGATCGGGTAAAACAACGCAATTACCCAAAATTTGTCTAGAATTAGGCCGTGGTGTTGCCGGTTTAATTGGACACACACAACCACGTCGAATTGCTGCCCGTACAGTTGCAACACGTATCGCTGAAGAGCTTAAAAGTGAATTGGGTGATATTGTTGGTTATAAAGTCCGGTTTCATGATCAAGTTAAGGCCGATAAAAGTTATATCAAATTAATGACAGACGGTATTTTGCTAGCCGAAACGCAAAATGACCGCTTTTTAAATCAATATGACACAATCATTATCGATGAGGCACACGAACGCAGTTTAAATATTGATTTTTTACTTGGTTATCTTAAACAACTATTACCTAAACGCCCTGATTTAAAAGTTATTATCACGTCAGCAAGCATTGATACCAAGCGTTTCTCAGAGCATTTTAACAACGCGCCAGTTATTGAAGTAACCGGCCGTACTTACCCTGTTGAAATACGCTATCGCCCCCCTGCTGGTGATGATGATGAACAACGTGATTACGATATGATTCGCGGCATTGTTGAAGCAGTTGATGAATTGTGTAAAGAAGGTCGCGGCGATGTATTGGTATTTTTATCGGGTGAACGAGATATTCGTGATGTTTCTGAAGCATTACGTAAACATCATCCACCTAATACAGAAATACTGCCCCTACTCGCTCGTCAATCTGCCGCAGAACAAAACCGCGTATTTAAAACCGGACAACATCGTCGTATTGTATTAGCAACCAATGTCGCTGAAACATCGCTAACAGTTCCAGGGATCCGATATGTAGTTGACCCTGGTTTTGCACGCATCAGCCGCTATAGTGTTCGTAATAAGGTTCAGCGTCTACCTATTGAGAAAGTATCACAATCTAGTGCTAATCAACGTTCAGGCCGCTGTGGTCGTGTTGCAGCCGGTATTGCTATTCGTCTTTATGATGAAGAAAACTTTAAAAACCGTCCGGCTTTTACTGATCCTGAAGTTCTAAGAACCAACTTAGCTTCCGTTATTTTGCAAATGTCTTCACTTCGCTTGGGTGAACCTGCAAAATTTCCATTTATTAACCCTCCGCCACAAAAAATGCTTAATGACGGTTTTCGTTTGCTGGAAGAAATAGGTGCAGTTGATAAGCAACGAAGTCTCACCAAAATAGGTAATCAGATAGCCAAATTACCTATTGATCCTAGAATCGCTCGCATGGTAATTTCGGCAGAAAAACTAAACAGTTTGACTGAAACACTCATTATCGCTAGCGCACTAAGTATCCAAGACCCACGTGAACGGCCAATGGATAAGCAACATGCTGCCGACGAAGCCCACAGTAAATATAAAGACGAACGTTCTGATTTCTTAGGGTTTATTAAACTGTGGGATTTGTACCACGATAAGAAAAAACACCTAACTCAAAATAAGTTACGCAAATACTGCAAAGAACATTTTTTGTCGTTTATTCGTCTTCGTGAATGGCATGATATTCATCAGCAATTACATGTTAAAGTGACACAAATGGGTCTCAAACCAAATCAAGTTCCT
>WTAG01000404.1 GCA_013139755.1 Methylomarinum sp.
AGCAAATACAACTAGCTGCGCCCATGCATGATATTGGGAAAATAGGTATTCCTGATAATGTTTTGCTTAAAAAAGGTAAGCTGAATGAATCTGAATGGGCGTTAATGAAAAAACATGCTGAGTTCGGTTATGACATATTAAAAGGCTCAAAAAGCAGTATTTTGAAAAATGCCGGGATCATTGCACTTGCTCATCATGAAAAATGGGATGGCAGTGGTTATCCGTCAGGTTTAAAAGGGGATGCTATTCATTTGTATGGCAGAATAACGGCCATTGCAGATGTGTTTGATGCTTTAACGATGTCTAGGCCTTATAAAGAAGCATGGACTATTAATGATGCTGTGAATTTAATTAATGAAGAGTCTGGCAAGCATTTTGACCCTTCAATTGTTAAGGTTTTTAAGCAGGTCTTAGATAAGTTATTAGTTGTAAGAGAAAAGTTTTCAGATTGAGTTCACCTCGGTATTTGACTTAGAAAGGTGGTTTATACATGCATTTTGATACAGATAACCCTAATCCAAAAATTCTATGTGTTGATGATGAAGAAATTAATCTGGAAATATTGGAAGAAGCATTAGAAGATAATTATAATTTACAAATGGTTGAATCAGCTGAAGCATGCCTTGAGTTTGTTAATCAATGTCAACCCGAATTAATTCTTTTGGATGTTAATATGCCAGGAATGAATGGGTTTGAGGCATGTAAGATATTAAAGAGCAACCCAAAAAGTTGTGCAATACCGATAGTTTTCATTACCGCTCTAGGTAGAGAAATAGAAAGAGAAGAAGGATTTAATTCTGGGGGCGATGCTTATGTCACTAAGCCTTTTGAGGAAGATATTCTTTTGTCTACGATTAATCAGGCTTTATCCTTAAACATTTAAATTGACAATAAGAGGAAAAGTTTTTTCTTTATTAATGTAACGTTACTATTCACAGAGTTCTTACCAAATCATAAAAACTAAAACATATGTCTGATAAACCTTTACTCCTTATTGTCGATGATGAACCCATTAATTTAGAGATAATGGAAGAAGTGTTAGACGAAGACTATCAACTTGAATTTGTTAGGACTGGTGAGGAATGTTTAGAAAAATTAAAAACAATTAAACCCGAACTTATTTTGTTGGATGTCAATATGCCTGGTATGACGGGTATTGAAGCATGTATAAAAATAAAAGAGAATTTTGAAACGGCTGATATACCCGTGGTGTTTGTTTCTGCTTTAGGTCTTCCAGAAGAAAGGATGAATGGATATAAAGTGGGGGGTGAAGATTATGTAACTAAACCTTTTGAAGCAGATGAGCTACTAGCAAAAATAGAATTAACACTGACCAGTCAGCTAGAAAAGAAAAGCTTACAACAGGGCTCAAATGATGCCATGAGTATGGCGATGACAGCGATGACCCAAGCCAGTGAAATGGGTGAGGTCATGCAGTTTACCCGTGACAGCTATCACTGTGCAAGCCTGGAAGTATTAGCAAAGCGATTGTTGGAATCATTAAATCAATTTGGATTAAGTGCAACTATACGGCTAACAGCTAATAAAGAAGATGTCTTTTTTTCTTCTTCAGGCTCAATAAGTGAGAGAGAAGAAGAAGCTATGGAGCATGTGAGAGAAATAGGCCGTTTCATTCATTTTGGAAGGCGGACCATTATTAACTTCAAAAATATTTCTGTCTTGATTAAAAACATGCCGGTAGATGATAACGAAAAGTATGGGCGGTTAAATGATGTGACAGGTATGCTAGTAGAAGGCGCGGATGCTCGAATTGTTGGCATAGAAATGTCCTCTTCATTAGTTAAATTAATTAACACTACACGAGAAGTGTTAGGGGGGATTGAGGCTGCACATAAAGAAAATGGACAAAAAAACACAGCCATTTTAGATGATTTATCTAGTCGTGTTAATTGGGCTTTTATCAATATGGATTTAAGTGAGCAACAAGAAGATTATTTTAGTGAGTTATTACAGCATGCTAAAGAGCAAAGTTCAGCCTTGTTTAATGCAGATATGGAAATGGATAAGAAAATAGAAAGCTTAATTAATTCGCTTGTTATTAAGTAATCGTAGCGGGTAGTGAGTCAGTGTCAGCCGTTAAATTAATGGTTAGTGAACTAGAGAAAAATTGAAAAAAACATATTAATTTTTCTAATTGCCCTTTTCTTAGTCATGATTAGCATTGTATAAAGAGAGCTAAGTAATAGGAAACGTTCCTTAAGGAAGCTCTGATCAAGTCCAATTATTTTTAGCTTGCTAAAACTGCCGATATTTTCCACGAAGATCGGCGCAATAGAATGACTATTACTCCTCACTTCATGAAAAATAGCGCCAGTTTTTTCTGCGCTAAATTCTAACCAACTTAATCAGAGCTTCCTTAAGTGGGGATTATAAATTTAAAAATAGCACCGCCGTTCGCTCTCTGTTCAGCCCAAATTTCACCATGATGTAAACGTATGATTTCTTTGCTCACTGATAAACCAAGTCCAGTGCCACCGGCATTACTCTTTGTTTTGCTGCTTTGAATAAACTTATCAAAAACATTATCTAATTCATCTTCTGGAATA
>WTAG01000508.1 GCA_013139755.1 Methylomarinum sp.
AAAGCCTTATTGTTATACCAAAGCTTTGATGATCAAAATGGTATTTTATTAGCCAAAATTAACTTAATTGAATCTGCTTTAGCCATCAGCCTTTTTGATCTTGCCAAGCAAACCCTAGACTCACTACCCAGCAGAATGCTTTTAGATGAGTCTTTAAAAAATAAGGTTCTCTTATTAACAGCCCATAGTTTCTTCTTACAAGAAAACTATGACCAGGCTGTTAAAACAATACAGCCTTTATTATCCCAACTTCCAGAGATTAATACCCCGCTAAGTCATAAACAAATCAATTTACTGTTAACCCAAACAAAACTTGCTATTTTTGCTCAGTCAGCTGAGGCAAGCCAGTGGTTTAAAAAGCTCAACAAGGTGATACTTGATAATTCGCAGCTTACTATTTCGCAACAAGCATTATTTAAACGCCTTGCGGCTCATATCGCCTTACAAAAAGAACAGCATCAACAAGCAATGGCTCTAATGCAACAATCAATAAATTTGTATAAGACAAAAGCTAACCGCCGAGCGATTGCAACTTGCCTAGAGGAAATGGCACAAATTTACTTGGCTAAGAATAATTATCCAGTCGCACGAGAAAGGCTCATACGAGCACTTGCTATTAGACAATGGTTAAAAGACCAATATAGATCTACTGATTTAATTAACAAATTAAAACGGCTAAACATTGAACATGAAACGACTTCAGCAATTGACTTGAAGTAACAATCAACAGCATTGAGCTTTTATATCTGCACAGACAGTGCATATTCATATGCTTCAGGAAAATCGATTAAAGCCGCTTCTTTTGATAGTTGCATTTTTACAAATAAACCAAATTGAACTTGATACTTCATCTTGCCAATTGCCAATGGTCCAATACTGTTAAAAGAACAATTATTGAATTCAACAGGTTTATTAAAATCTTGTGTTTCCACCCCATATATACCACTGGGAGGAACAGCATTGGTATCAGCAACCAATAACAATTTGTCCGCGCTGACCAACTCCGTAATATTCAGAACCCTAACGCCAGCCCTAGCCGCGCACACTACTACTTCTATATCTTGCAGTGCGTCTATTTTTTCCTGTTGAGATAAAGCAGAAGTCCATGCAACATCCACTTGATAGCGATCACAAAAGCGTGCCGCTATCCTCTCATCATCATCTGAAGTCAGTTTACACAAACGTGTATCCGCACCTTGCCGAGCAGCCAATACAGCTGTAGATAAGCCCACAGGGCCAGTACCAAACACTGCTACTTTACGCCCTTTCAAACCTCTACCGTGAGTCTCTATCAATGCTTTTTCAATCAAAGATACTACGCTGGCCGAAGTTGTATAAGCACCATTAGGGTCAGCAAAAACTCCCACCTGAAAATCACCCACCATGGCTTTTTTGGCATATTGAAACATATCTGCAGCTAAATGAACGTCTCGGCCAGCTATAAAGATTCCAGTGTCATTAAATCGCTTAGGAGGGCGGGCAAATATTGCATCCTGAACCATTCCCTCCATCTGCTCAGATTTAATATTGGTAAAAGGTAGAATTTGATTATAACCAGCATCTGCGGCAATGCTCACATCAAACGGACTAATATTATCTATGGGCGTTAAGATATAAAGAATTTTCTGATTCACTAACTGCACTTCCTTTTGTTATTGATAAATCATATATTTCAATGCGTTAAAAACAAACTTTAACGGAACTGATCATTCTATACCAAAACCACTAAACCATACTAGCAGTAAGATAATTTTGACTTAATAGATTAGAAATCTCATTCTTTCCCTCTAAATACATCACACCGAAAAGATGCGCTTAGCTCCTTCAGCGCATCCTATATCACTACCTTAATCGCAGTGACTCTTTACATTATGATCATTATGTTTTTCGTAGCCTTTATGTAACAATGAGAAATCAAGCTAAACGTGCCAATGCTTCTCTTAAAGTAATATAAGGCATTAACTCAGGGGATGAAAGTGTGTTGATTTTTTGATAAATAGCTTGATATTGCTGTAATTTCTGTTTTTTGCTGTAGTCAGAAAAATAATCAGTACAACTGACTTGCGCTTTTATCATTGCTTTAATTATCTCTGCAGTCATCTGCTTCATGCCATTTTTTAGCTCCAGGCATACTTGTTTGTCCCAGTAATCATTTAACTGAATTTCGCTTAAATAGTCATACACTTCATCAAGCCCCAAAAATTCATTGGTCTCTCTATGCATCTGCACAACCTGTGTAAATGTTTGTTTTGTTTCAGCCGTTAAGGTCACTATATGAGGAAAATCTTCAATATTTTCAATAAAAACAATTTCCTCAGCTAATGCTTGTGTGATCCCCATTTGCTGATAGTCTTCTATTTGTTTGTCATACCGAGCTGAGATTAATAAATTCTGCGGAAATAACTGTCGGTATTCCTGCAAGTACATTTTGTAACAGTCTATGGTCTCCTCAGATGGGGTGATTTTTCTTTCATTAAGCAGTGCCCATCGACAAAAAGCAGACAATTTTTTTTCAATTATTTGCAATAAAGCATATTGCTGATCAGTCGAAATTTTATTATCCAGGTTAAAAAGTTGCTGCCTTAATTTATCAGCCTCTAATACCTGATCGAAGGTCAAATAGCATAAACAATGCTCAAGTAAATCATTTTCATAATCTGGACTCAATTGTAAAAACAGACATCCCGCCTGATTGATAATTTTATTACTGATACAGGTCGCTTTAATTTCTCTGGCCAAGGGATGAGATACCGCATCATCTTCATAGTTTTCGCTTACTTGCTTTGGAAAATAGTCCAGTAAATAAGGCTTCAAATAATCAGCTTGCAGAAAATCGGTTTGCTCCAGAAGTTGCTGGGTCAAAAACATTTTACTGGCAGCTAATAATACTGCCAGCTCTGGACGGGTTAACTGTTGTGGTTGCCTGGCAAGCACTTCTTTAGCGTGTGCAAATGATTCTAACTTTCGATCTAAATAATTGAATGTATCAAGCTGTTCAGCTAATTGTAAATAAGCGCCTATTTGTGTAGAACAGCGTAACTGTTCCATCGATAAGCAAAGTGTTTGTTTATAGTTATTTTCGAGTACTGACAGACATATTTTTTCAGTTAGTTTATTAAAAAACACAGAATAATCTGTTATCTTTTTTTTCTTATACAGGTTCATCAGTAAAATCTTCAAATTGACTTCATGATCAGAAATATCAACACCTGCTGAATTATCAATGGCATCGGTATTGATCCGGCCAACTGACAAACTATACTCAATACGTGCTTTTTGGGTAAACCCCAGATTAGCCCCTTCACCGACCACACTAGCACCAAGGTCACTGGCATCTACACGAACTAAATCATTATTCCTGTCACCTACCTCTGTGTGAGTTTCTGTACTGGATTTTACGTAAGTACCAATTCCACCTAACCATAACAGCTCAACCTGCGCTTTAAGTAAATAACGAATTAAGGTTTCACCATCTACCTTACTGTACCTTATACCTAACCATTTTTTCAGTTCCATAGAAACAGGTATGTCCTTGGAGTCTCTTCTAAAAACACCACCTCCTTCTGAAAGGAGTTGACGGTTATAGTCATTCCAGCTTGATCCGGGTAATTCAAATAAACGTTTGCGTTCCAAAAACGAGCTGTGCAAATCAACAGGGTTAGGATCAATAAAAATGTGTTCTCCACTAACAGCGGCTAATAGCTGTATAACTTGTGACAACAACATGCCATTACCAAACACATCGCCATCCATGCTGCCTATGCCCACGACGGTAAAAGCTTGTTGCTGTATATCTTTGTCCAATTCACGAAAATGTCTTTTGACACTTTCCCAGGCACCTCTAGCCGTAATACCCAGTTTTTTATGGTTATAACCCTTTGAACCACCACTGGCAAAAGCATCTGCTAACCAGTAGCTGTAATTTTCTGCAACTGAATTTGCCAGGTCTGAAAATTGTGCGGTTCCTTTATCCGCTGCAACCACTAGATAGGGATCATTATCGTCATAGCTGACAATGCCGGGTAATAGACTGACTTTATCCTGAATATAATTGTCGGTTAAATCCAATAATCCCTGGATAAAAGTAATATAGGCTTTTTTACCTGCCTCTCTAAAACAGGCATCTTCACATTCATGTTTTACAATAAAGCCGCCCTTAGCACCTTTAGGGATAATCAATACATTTTTACTCATTTGAGTCTGCATTAATCCCAAAATTTCCGTACGAAAATCATCAATACGATCTGACCAGCGTATGCCTCCCCTTGATATTTTTCCACCCCGTAAATGGATACCTTCCATATCGACCGCATGGATATATATTTCATTTTGTGGTCTAGGGCTGGGCATATCTATAACCCCTAAACTATTTATTTTAAAGGCAATAAAATAGTCATCTAAATCACGCCTAACATGAAAATTACAACGTACAGTAGCGTCAATTAGATTAAACAAGGTGCGTAAGATACGATCATGATTAATATCAACAACAGTTTCTATCTGCTCCGATAATTTTATCCGTAAAGGAAATAAGGCCTGTTCTTCTCGTAGCTGGCTATCTTGCCATTTTGAATCTGGTCTAAAGCGTACTTCAAAATAGTTAAATAGATGTAATACAACTTTTGGATTACTGCTGAGTGCATTATGAAAAGTTTCTAAGGTTGTCTGATAACCTAATTGTAAATAGTAATTTCGATAAGCTCTAAGTACATCAATTTCTTGCCAGTTAAGTCCGGTTAAAATTAACAGTCTGTTGAGTGAATCATTTTCTACTTTTCCACTTAAAACAGCTTGTATCATATTTAACAAGCGACATCTTAAAACAGCAAAAGAAGCGTATTGAGACTCTGCCGCAGTGATAGTAAAGCTTTTAATAAATACTCTGTTGCCTTCTACAGACAAAGGAAATTGGATTTGATCTATAACACGTAAATTTAAATTCCCGAGAACCGGAAAGTATTCGTCTAAATAGCGTTGCTCAAGACTGTAAAAATGAAGCCTGTAATGATTTTTCTCTTTTCCAGGATTTAATAAAGCAATCTGAGTCTGTTTCAGACTTAAAGTTTTTTCAATGGCGAAAATATCACTGACGGCATAACGTGGAGGCATTAAGCTTTGATAATTAGCTGAAAAAACGTTTTGGTATTTATCCCACAAGCCTGAACTTTCTTGCTTACTAACGATTCGCCTAAGCATTTTCTGAAAAATATTTAGCCATCTATTGTCAATTTGACAGCTACTATCAGAACTATTCAGCGCATGAGACTTCATTAGATTACTCCTAGGTGAGTGATTTTCTAATTTCCAGAATATTACCATCATCCAGTTTCTTATAAGTGACTGAATCCATCAGTGTTCTGATAAAAAACAATCCCATTCCACCTTCTTTTGGATGATCAAAATCAGGTTTAGGAACTGTTTCAAGATCAAATCCCTGTCCATGGTCATACACTTTAATAATTAACTCTTGTTCCTGAATATCTATGCTTATCCTGACGGTGTCTTTAGGGTTATCAGCATCGGAGTGTTTTATTGCATTGGTCGTTGCTTCAGTCAACACTAAATTTAAGTGATACGCTAAAGCGTCTCTGTCACCGGAAAAATTTTCTAGATCCTTGCCAATATGCTCACCAATACTGCCTATCAAATCAAGATACTTTGTTTGAGTTGGGATAATGACATCAACTTGAAAATTTGCTGTACTTCTCATAATTTTGCCTAGTTGTTGCTCTCAAAAACGTCGTTTAGATCAGTATATATTTCAAATACTCTGTTTAACCGAGTTAATTCAAACATTGATAAAACCTGTTTTTGTACATTGGATAAAGATAATTTCCCTGATTTTGCTTCCGCATGTTTAAAACCAGATAACAAGGCACCTAATCCTGAGCTATCAATAAATCGAACCTGTTCTAACTGCACAATAATATTAATCTCACCTTGCTCAATCATACGCAAAATATAATCTTTTAAATCTGCTGAATTATGAGCATCTATGCGTTCATACTTAACAAAAAGGACATTAAAACCACTGATTTTTTCTTGAGTAAGATTCATTTTTATTTCTTTATTGACGGTTACTATCTCGTGTAAATTTCATAAATAAATCAAAATAACTTGGAATTTCTGTTACTTATTTAGTCTATTGATCTATAAAAAGTTCATTTTCTTCAATGGGGCGGTGTCGTGAAAATTTTAATTACAGGTGGAACCGGGTTTATTGGTAAAAAATTATGCCGTTTTTTACTGGATAAAAAACATCAATTAACTGTTCTAAGCCGTCATCCCAAAAAAGTAGCTTCACTTTGTGGAAGCTCTGTTAGAGCTATTAATAACATCAATCAGCTGGCAGCACCAGACTCATTTGACGCAATTATAAATCTTGCTGGCGAAGGCATTGCAAATGCCCGTTGGACAAAAAAAAGAAAGCAACAATTATTAGACAGTCGAATAGGCACGACAAAACAGCTTATCGCTTATATTGAAAGCGCTGACAAAAAACCTAAAGTTTTAATTAGTGGTTCAGCCATAGGATATTATGGCAATCGAGGTGCCATAAAATTGTCTGAAGCATCCTCCGCTCACGAGGATTTTTCACATGAGCTCTGTGAAAAATGGGAAGCCGTTGCCCAGCAGGCTGAAGATTATGGCGTAAGAGTCTGTGTTATCAGAACCGGACTGGTTATTGGTGATGATGGTGGTTTTCTTAAACGACTATTGCCACCTTTTAAGCTTGGCTTAGGTGGGCCAATGGGTGATGGTACACAATGGATGTCCTGGATACACCGTACTGATTTTATTGCGATTATCGATAAACTGCTTGAATCAAGGGTTTTACAAGGTATTTTTAATGTCACAGCACCAGAACCGGTGACTAATGCTGAATTCAGTCAAACCTTAGGGAAAGTATTAAACAGACCTGTTTTTTTATCCATTCCTGCTGTTGTTCTAAAACTGTTACTAGGCGAAATGTCAGAACTATTATTAGGCGGACAACGTGTTATGCCTACAAAACTTGAGAAAGCAGGGTTTAAATTTAAATTCGAAACATTAGAACAAGCATTAAGAGATGTCTTGTAAGTATTTATATGCTGTTTGCAGCAACTAGGTGGCACTATGATTCGACTACTCTACATTAGCTCGGCAACCAAGCCGATGACCGATGAACAACTGCTGCAATTATTACAAGAATGCCGCAAGTTAAATAGTAAGGAAGGCATTACCGGAATGCTGTTGTATTGTGGTGAATCTTTTATCCAGGTTTTGGAAGGCAATGAAGAAGATGTTGATACGCTATTTAAAGTCATTAAAAAAGACCCGCGCCATACTAATGTAACTGTGCTGGAAAGAAAGAAAATTACCGAACGTAAGTTTGCCGACTGGAGCATGGGCTTTAAAAATATTTCCGATGCCGATTTGCAAGATGTTAACGGTCTGAATAGTTTCTTCGAAAACGACATTCATTCGGATTATTTTATCCACGAACAAAATATTTTCGCTTTGTTGATGCAACATTTCAGAAAGAAATGCAGGGCACAAAGGGATCATATTGAACTTCCTACCGAAGATGTGAAACCGTTAATACAGTTTCTACACAAATCCATTATTGCCATGGTCAATACGTTGGCCATCTTAATGGTATTCGTTATTGTTGTTGGCGTTTGGGACGTAGTTTATGTCATCTACGAGAAAATGTTTGCGACCCCCGTATTTCATATTGGAATTGGCGATATTTTGCAGACATTTGGCGCGTTTATGGCGGTTTTAATTGCTATAGAAATCTTTGTTAATATCACGCTTTATCTACGTACCGATGTGATCCCGGTAAAGCTGGTGGTTGCTACAGCACTGATGGCTATTTGCAGGAAGATAATTATCTTTGACTTTCATGATTTATCCCCCCAATACATCTATGCCAGCGGTGTTGTGGTGCTAGGGCTAGGAATTACCTATTGGCTGGTAGAAAAAATTCATAGTAAGAATGATCAAAGTAACTGAAATAAAGTATCAAAAAATGAGCTATTAAATTGCTCGAAACTTTTGCTAAAGCAGCGAAAGCAAGCATCCCCTAAGTATGTTAAAGAGTGGGCTGAGACACAGACAACATATCGGCTCTATGCTAAGAGAGTGTCACATGGGACAAATTACTCAAAGCACATACATATCAAGTCAAACAACGTACTATAGTCACTGTTATTTTATTCTTACACGATACAACTGAGTAAGATTTTAATGGTCTGGAAACTGAAGATTTAGAACGCTTGTCTTATGATGCACTGCACGGTATGGATATGTCATTGAGGAAAAACTAAATCAGATGGAGATCCAGAGGACTCAAGACTGCGTATATGCTCTGCAAATAGCTCGCAAGCCAGAAGGTCTGAGTTATTAGTTGTGTATAAGGAGATGTATATAACCTCGCTGATTTCTATAACCTCAAATGCATGTTTTTATACCTATCAATCATTTTTAGTGGCTATTTCTTGGTATCATATTACCTTATGATTTGTATGGCAAATACCAGGTACACTCCACAGCCGAATAAATAACAAATAATATTCATCCAATATAAAACTAAAAAAAAGCCATATTCTGAATAAAAAATAAACAAAGGTTCTTCAAAATATGAAAAATACCCTTTCACTTCTACTCTTTATAATATTCTGTCTGAATCTTTC
>WTAG01000270.1 GCA_013139755.1 Methylomarinum sp.
ACCTAACACCTATAGAAGAAGTTTATCTCAACCCAATGACGATAAAAAATGGTTCGATAAAAAACAATACATTTGAAAAACACACATAAGGTAACAAAAAGCGACAGGTTGGTTGACATTTAGCGTAATCGGCTGAAAGGAGCTGGTTACAAGCCGCCCCCTGCTGCTGAGGTAAAGAGCTTTGGTGGTGAGCGAGAGGGGAAAAGGCATGGCCTTAGGGACTGTGTCAGATGTGTATCAAAGAGATGAATGCAAATGAACCCTTGATGAGGTGTCGAAACGTTTACCTTTGTTGTCAAAACCCGAACGCAGACGTGGGGCGGGGATAAGTTTGGAAGTTACCTTTATTACTGACCAAGCGGCAACCGGCATAAAGAGGGCATGACTTTGATATAGGCTTTATTATGGAACTTGGGAACCTGTATTTTGATGCTAAGGGAAACTCACAAGCAGAAGCACTGCGGAGTGAGGACAATAAATACCGATGCAAAATACAGGGGCGGAGTTATGCGTAGTAGTGAAGAGTATTCTGTAATGGAATAGGAGTGAAGGCATTGATTGATGACTGATGTATAGCTATTTGGTTTTTTAATTTGTTCACTCATTTTAGGCACACTTATTTTCTTTAAAAGTATTTTAAGATATGTGTCCTGTTTAGTGTAGCCACATCAGAATTAAATGGGATTTAAAAATTATGCAATATGTTCTAAACATAGTTGTAGTTACTCTTATATTTTTGATGGTGTGGAGTTTTCTAATTCAGTACCTTGGATTGCTCACGAAAAAGAACAGCCTGAGCAAAAAGATGACAAAATAGATGATGATGAACCGCTTTTTGGCAAAAATCCATTTGATGAGCCAAAATATAGATTTGAAAGAAATCCAAAATATTCAACTGGAACATTGCCAAAACGTCACTTTTGCGAAGAATGTGGTTCTAAACTTTTATATTATTGCCCTCATTGTGAAGAAGCTCTATTTACAATTGAAAACCCAAAGTTTTGCGGCCAGTGTTCAAAAGAAATAAAACCAATCAACTATAGCGAAGGCGTTAATGAAGATGGTTCTATTCGATAAACCATCTCCATAAAAATTAGAAACCTTAGTGTGCCTGTGTTTAGTATTTGAATAAGGTATGGATAAATAACCATACATTTGTTATTCTGTAGCTATGAGTAAATCAAACTTTGAATGGGGTGAAACAAAAAATACTGAAAACCAGCGAAAGCATGGAGTTTCTTTTAACGATGCTCAATTTGCATTTATGGATGAAAATCGTGTAATTGCTGAAGACTTGACTCATAGCCAAGAAGAAAATCGTTATTATTGCTTTGGTTTAAATCAAGATAAAACAGGAATCCTAACTGTTCGTTTTACTTATCGTTCTGGATGTATCCGAATTTTCGGTGCAGGTTATTGGCGAAAAGGCAAGAAAACTTATGAGCAAACAAATTCAATATAGCAATGAACCCATTGGTGAGTTTAAATTGGTAACAGATTTTTTACCTTCTCCCTCTGAATTGGCTTTAAAGAATAAAAATACGAAAATTACTATTTCACTTAGTTCTGATAGTCTTTCTTATTTTAAAGACATTGCTGAAACACATCATATGCAATATCAAAAAATCATTAGGCAATTACTTGATGAATATGTTGCCAATCAAAGAAAAATGCTAAAAAAAAAATCCAGCTGACCATTTGATTTTGGCGTTATCGGGCGTACTAACGTGCGCCCGATAACGAGGCTGTAGAAAAACCTCCAGCCATTTTTTTAAATCGAAAATTCGCCTAAAAATCGAGTTCCTACGTGAATTCTAGCTCGGTTGACCTCTACCAATTCTATTTGAGGACACTCTCCGCTGCAAATCTTTCCTCCCATTTTGCCCTCGGAGGTTTTCCTACAGCTTGAACGCGAAGCTCAGTAGAGCTCTCCAGAACCACCGATTATCGAAAATCCGATAACCAGTAGCTCCAGACAGATATTTTTTAAGCATGTATCACTATCGCTCACAAGCTTAAAATACTCCTGAGCTTCGCGTTATATGCCCTTTGCGAGAGCAATCAGTGGAAATAAATTCGTTGTAGAAAGAGCAGTGTTTTCACTGTGACTCTGATTTTGACTAGAAAAAGTCAGCAAGGACATGGAGCTCATAAGCCAGGTGATAATAATGGTACACTAGTTTAGAGAATAATAGAGACTTCTAGTTTTACTCAATATTTCGAAAATGTCGATTTATAACATCAATAGTATGAAGGACGCTGTAATGAAAAACATATTAAAATTATTAACTTTGATACCATTAACTCTTTTCGGAATTTTTACAATAGTCTCCTATATAAAGGCCAACCCAAATCCATATCCCGATAGCAAAGTGGATACAGAGGTTCCGACCTATACAGAGATAAAGCTTACTCACGAGCATAATTATAATGGTGAGAAATTTTTACCCATTTTAGCTTCTGCTGCAATTGATATTAATAATGATGGGGTTTCAGAACTATTTTTAGGGGGAGGAGAAAATCAAGATGATGTGCTGTATGTATTTTCAAATAATGCATTTGAACCACATTCAAGCATAAAATTTCCTAAAGATAACAATGACGCAACCTATGGCTCTTCTGTTGTAGATATTAATAACGATGGTCTTGATGATTTGTTACTTGCTAGGGAAAGTGGCGGTTACATTTATTACAACACTGGAAATTCATTTAAAGCAAAAAAGATAGACCTTCATCTAAACGAAAATTCACGTGCCATTGCATTTGCTCTTGGTGATCTCAATAATGATGACCATATTGATCTCTATGTTAGTGCTTATTTAACAAGAACAAAAATGGAAGGCCAAAATATCTTTAACAAGGAAGGATATGGTGGAACGAGCGTCTTGCTCTTAAATAACGGGGATGATAGTTTTTCAGATATCACTGAACCAGCTGGAATGACTTATGTACACAATACCTTTCTAGGTATTTTTGTTGATATGGATGATGATTTGGATTTAGATCTTGTTGTTGCACATGATACGGGGAAAGTGAAAATTTGGAAGAATAATGGTGATTTAACTTTCACAGATGTAAAGACTCCTTTTTCGAATGTCTATGGTTATCCAATGGGAATCGGAGCGGGAGATTACAATAACAACGGAAAAATTGATTTTTATTTTTCGAATGTTGGGCCAACTGTTCCAAAATTTTTGGCTAAAGGGGATTTAACTGATGATCAGGTTTTTCATACAGATTTAATGCTTATGGAAAATACGGGCAATATGACTTTTATAGATTCATCCAAGAAAACCATGTTGAGTGATTATGAGTTTTCCTGGGGAATCACCATGGCTGATCTAAACCTTGATGGCAAACAAGATATACTAATATCTGAAAACTATGTCGATATGCCTTTTCATAAATTATTTAAACTACCCGGACGTATGCTTTTACAGAAAAATGATAAAACCTTTGCATCAGTTGAATCTGAGGCTGGTGTTGAAAATAGAAAATATGAGGTAGCCTCTTTACTTGCTGACTTTAATGGCGATGGATATTTGGATCAAATTAAGGTGAATTTAGCAGGAAAATCAAGAGCTTTTCTTTCAAATGGTGGAAAAAATAAATATATAAAGGTTAAATTGCCATCAACAGCAAAAATGTTTGGCAGTAAAGTGACAGTGAAACTAAGTGATGGATCAAGCTTATACGATTGGCATATCTCTGGCGAAGGCTTGTGTTCCGACCAAGAACATGTGCTTACATTTGGATTAGGAGAATCTTTAAAAGCAACAAGTGTTTCAGTTTTAATTCCTAACGGTGACACTCTTTCTAAACAAGTAACATCAATCAATGAATTAGTAGTATTTAATAATGAATGATCATTTAATTAGACTTAAATTTGGGTATAGATTTTACCTTTATCTCGGCATTTTAGGCGCTATACTAGTTGGTATTGGCGAATATTTATTACACTTTAGTCCACTGGGGCCTGTCGGTGAAATAGAGATGCTCCTAAATGTTCCGCTTGCTAGAGCTAGAGTCGGACATTTCTTTTCGATTGCAGGAGTTCCGCTTTATTTTGCTGGCTATTATGGTCTGTTAAAATTATTTCGCAGTGGAAATGAGTTTTATGCAAAATGTCTTTTTATTTTTGGGACTTTATCTTTCACTGTCGGGGGAATATGGATTAGTTCCAGGTACTTTTGCGCAGTGATACTGCAAAAAATGATTAACACGGCTAATTACGACTATTTCTTCACACAGTATGATGAAAATTATCAGATTCTAGTTTGGTTTCTTAGGGTTTTAGTCGCTCTTCTCTCGGTATTTTATGTTTTGTCTATTTTAAAAAATAATTTAAATTTACCCAAATGGCTGGCTATTTTTAATCCTATTGTTCTTTTGGGGCTGATATTATCAACCTTGCTCTGGTTAAAACCCATCGGTATTCATATTGCCCCCATTGCAATGAATATGACCCACTTTATTTTTTTTTCGTTGCTACTCATTTTTTCAAAATCCTCTAAGCCGATTGATTAAGTATGCTAGAAATTCTTACTAAAGCCTATCATGTTTTTTCAGAAGGTTTTTCGCAATTATCGTGGTATTGGAGAGCTTGGGTTTATTTACTAATTGTTTTAAATGGAATTCTGCCCGTAATTTTTCTTCCTAAATTTACTGCAATCATTGTGCTTGTTTCAGCTCTTATTGGGCTTTTTATGGGCTTAGTATTAACACACTCATTTGGTTTTTCTAAAATATTAGGTTTAATGCACTTTCCATGGATTCCTATGGTTTGTTTTCAGTTCTATTATTTGAACCAACAAAATTATTCTTTAAATAGTTTTCATGATTATTGGCTCGTTTCCTCGCTAATATTGTCTTCACTTTCTTTGATAATAGATTTTAAAGACATATATGAGTTTTTACTTACTCCGAGATAGCTTTCCAACTACTATTCTGGGTAAACCAGTTCTTTAAAAGGCGTTAGTTTTTACAAACACAGTGAGTTCTAGTAAAGCATATAATCGGGTAAGGGCTGGTTTCTCTCCAGCCCTTACCACACCGTCCTGCATGCGGGTCTGCACAGGGCGGTTCATTAGCCATTTGGATAATGGAACTTTACTCACTGCTCTTTAACAGACACTAACCCTTGTGCTTTTAGCCAGTCATTATTGAGGCCCATTTGCACAGCCTTGGGTTTCGCTAGCCGATAATAGCCCTTTGAACTTAAGCCAATATAAATCGCCAATTTTGTAGAAACTCCCAAACTAATCAATTTTCGAATACGGGTTTTCATCCTGCACCACTGTTTGACCGCCATGGATGGTGGAAATGCAGATATTGCAGGAGCAATATATCTGTTAAGTAGCACATACGAATCCGTCTTCTAATCCAGTGATCCAGTTCAGGAACTGGTCGATAAAATTCGCTTAATCCGTAGTAGTTTATCCAGCCAGAGACATATCGCCTGAGTTGTTGATACCGATAAGACCAGCTTACCCCCCAAGATCGCCCTGTAATTTCACGGATACAATGCTTAAAGTTTGCCAATGCTTTGTGATGATTTTTAGTCCGCGGTAGGCGTCAGGGAAATTTGCCAATCCGACGTATGCGATAGCATGCGAGGGCGGCTAAAATTTTATACCGACAGCCGTCAAGTCAGTGAGGTAGCCTTAACGGAGCAGCTTTTGTGCGGAGTTGAGGCGGACGCAGATACAAGGACGAACCGGGGCTTACTATTCGCTGCGTAGTGGCTGGATTTTGGGGCGTGGGTAGTCAGGTAACAGGACAAAGTATTGAAATTGCAGATATTGTTAAGCGCTTGGGCTTCACACAGATATTTTATTTTGGAGACCTTGATGCAAAAGGCTTAGAGATTGTTAATATTTTGAGGAATTACTTATTGCCTCTCGGCATTGATTTACAGCTTGCGGAACCATTGTATAAGTTTATTATTAAATCAGCACTTAGTACTGAGGCGAAGAAAGCAAATAATGCAGGTGATTTTGATACCACCTGGATGCCAAAATCTATCGTGCAAAACCTTAAATACTTGATTAGCATTAACCGGCGTATCCCTCAGGAAGCCTTTATTGCTTCAATGCTAAACGGTAGTAGCTAATGAATAAATGAGGCATGAAGTATTCCCACATCAGCGCGGTAGGTTGGAATGACGAACGGAACCCCAAGGTCTTTGTGTTACGACTACATGTTGGGTTTCGTACCTCAACCCAACCTACCGAGCTGTTTGTGTTGTGCTGCTCGTACTTAATAAGCTGGGTGTTTTTGATAAGCATATATAATGATGAAGTGGTTCTATGTCGCAGGGTGCTGTATCCTCCTAAAAACCACTACCGTATTGAAACGTGATGTTAAGACTTTGTATTAAAATAATGGGTTAAATGATGAGTAAAATAATTATTCTGGCTGAACCTGCTGAAGGGCATATCAACCCATTTATCCCTATTATGAATAGGCTGAGTGAAAATGGTCATCAACTTGTTTGTATAACTGGGTATAAATTTAAACAAAAAGTAGAAAATACGGGGGCTTTATTTCAACCGCTACCTGCAAAGTGGGATCCTGGGTATGAAGAGGCCTATACTTTTTTTCCTGAACTACAAAATAAAAAAGG
>WTAG01000084.1 GCA_013139755.1 Methylomarinum sp.
AACAAATATGAATAAAAAAATAATCTCATCATTAATTGCAATGCTTGTTTTACCGGTTTTTTCAGCACAGGCCAGCAATCTCAAATTTTCTGACGTGCCAGAAGCTGTTATCAAAAGCATGAAAATAGAGCATCCTGATGCAAAAAAAATCGAAGTCGATAAAGAACTGCATTTTGGTATGGTGCTTTATGAAGTTAAATTTAAAACTAACGGCAAGAAACACGAAACGTTATTTGATGCTCAAGGCCACCATTTTGGCCATGAAGAAGAAATTGAAATTTCAGAAATCCCCCAGCCTATTATAAAAACACTCAAACAAACTTTTAAAAAACTAAGTATTGAGAAGGCAGAAAAAATTAGTCATCCGGATGGACGTGTTGAATATGAAATTGATGTCGAAGGTGATGGAGAAGATTGGGAATTAGCGATGAGTCCAGCAGGAAAAATCTGGGTTAAAGAGAGGGATTGATAATTAAATAAGCACAGTAGGTTGGGCTGACGAAAGGAAGCCCAACAATAATATTAGACAAACATCTGCAATGATGCCTGATCTAGCACAGAAGGGCGGATAAGTGAAGCTCCATCCGCCTTTGCAAAAATCTACTCATTTTTTTACCAGCATCAATAGGATTTCGATCGACACATGTCCAGTCGCTTGGATAAATATTTTTTTTAACCATTAGATGAAAAGTGGAGTAAGACCATTCCCTCATCAATTTACCCCAACCATGTTTAACCGGGTTGTAATGGACATAATCCATGTGGGCAGCATAATCCTGTATTCCCAAAATTGCCTTTTTTGATGCTACGCCAGCGGTTGGAATAATTATCGTCATCGGGAGGAAGCGTCCATATACCATGAAGATGGTCAGGCAACACAACCCACGAGTCAATGTGGAATTCTATACACCAATATCTTCATTCCACAGTTCAGGATTGTTTTTAATAAATGATTCCATAAGCTGACGACATTCCTGGTCATCAACAACCACAACTTCTACGCCCCGAGACCTTACATAGTCCTCTGGTCCGCAAAATGTACGATTCTCGCCAATAACTACCTTTAATATTCCATAAAGCAGGATTGCGCCACTGCACATATCACATGGAGACAAAGTAGAGTATAGTGTTGCTCTACGATAATCGGATGCACTAATTCGTCCCGCATTTTCCAAACAATCCATTTCAGCGTGCAATACCGCACTTCCTTTTTGTACTCGCTGGTTGTGACCGCGCCCAACTATTTGGCCATCAATAACAAGTACCGATCCAATAGGTATGCCACCAGCATCCATTCCCTTTCTTGCTTCTTCTATTGCTGCTTTTAAATATTTATCCATGATTTATTTATCACATATCCGTTATTTAAAGCCCTGTTTTCTCCAGGCGCTTGCACCACCCTCAAGGTTAATTAGATTGCTATAGCCTAATTCATGAAGTGATCTTGCTGCGGCATTTCCCATTGGTCCGCCTTCACAATACAGATAAATGGCCGTATTTTTATCTTTGGGAAGTTTGTCTTTATATTTTTCGATTTCATTGTAAGGAATAAATAAATCGGTTCCTTTTATATGTTGCTGTTCAGGTGTATGGACATCAATCAGGAAGATGTCTTTATTTTTCATGATCTGATTGAGTTCAGTTGAGGATATGACGGTTAGATAATCAGGTTGTTGAAATGCACAGGCATTAAGCATAAGCGTTAACATTGCAAACCTGCTTATCTTGTAAATTTTTCTTGTTGGTATAAACATAAAACACCTGTTTTTATAAAATCGTAAGGTTCAGTATCCATTTGGAACGGGCTAAGGTTTGTAGGTAATCAGCCGTCTTTATTAGCTGATCTTCGTTTAACATGCTATACATTTCATACTCTGCATGGCAATTTCTAGTTCTTCATTCGTGGCAATAACCAATATACTCACTACAGATTTATTATCATTAATATCAATAGTATTGGTATCTCGTTGCATGTTTTTATTAGGATCAATTGATAGGCCTAATAAACTTAAACCCTCACAGATTTGTGCTCTGATTTTGGCATCATTTTCACCAATACCGACGGTAAACACCAAGGCATCGACTTGGCCTAAAACGGCACAATATGCACCTATATATTTCTTAATGCGATAGCAATACATGTCCAGTGCTAGCTGGGCATTTTTATCGCCAGCATCAGCCATTTTATGTATGGCACGCATATCATTTTCACCACAAATACCTTTTAAGCCACTTTCCTTATTGAGCATAGTATTGATCTCTTCACTAGACATGTTGCTGTTTTGATTTAAGTAAAATGGGATTGCAGGGTCAATATCGCCGCTACGTGTGCCCATCATCAGGCCTTCCAATGGTGTCATACCCATTGAGGTATCAATACTTTTACCTTGTTTTATAGCGGTAACACTTCCACCATTGCCTAAATGCAGGGTTATTAGATTGAGATCATGCAGTGGTTTACTTAGAAAATTGGCTGCTTGTTTTGCAACATAGCAATGTGATGTGCCGTGGAAGCCATATCGTCTAATTCTCTCTTGCTGATAAAGTTCTTTGGGTATGGCATAGAGAAATGCGTGAGCAGGTAGGGATTGATGGAAGGCTGTATCAAATACCGCAACTTGCGGTATATCCTCAGCAAATTGCATAGTCACTTGTATTCCCATTAAATTGGCTGGATTATGCAATGGCGCTAATGGAATCATGTTTCTAATACCCGTTAATACCGCTTCATCAATCAATGTTGGCTGATGAAACAATTCCCCACCATGTACGACTCTATGCCCAATAGCAGAAAGATCTGATGCATGTTGTATCACACCTGATTTCTGCATTAGATGAATGATATTTGTTAGACCTTGTTGATGATCTGGGGTAATTTGCGTATTTATTGATTCCTGCATTTCCCCATTTTCATCAGGTAAATGATACTTATGAATACTCTGGGATTCACCGATCTGTTCAATAATACCTGAGGCAAGTACAAGCAAATCGTCCATTTCAAATAATGAATATTTGATAGAGGAACTGCCTGAATTAAGTACCAGGATTTTCATTCACGACTCCATTCATTTGTGCCTGCACTGCGGTAATTGCAACCGTATTAACAATATCCGTTACTGTGCAGCCTCGGCTAAGATCATTCACTGGTTTATTTAATCCTTGTAATACAGGGCCAATGGCAACTGCACCTGAGGTACGTTGAACTGCTTTATAGGTATTGTTACCCGTATTTAAGTCTGGAAAAATAAACACATTAGCCAGTCCTGCGATTTCACTATCTGGTAATTTTGTTTTAGCAACGCCAGCATCAATTGCAGCATCATATTGCATTGGCCCCTCCAGTTTAAGGTCAGGTCGCTGAGTCTTGGATAAACGTACTGCTTCACGTACTTTGTTCACGGCCTCACCTTCACCCGATGCGCCAGTGGAGTATGACAACATAGCAATACGCGGAGTGACATGAAACAACATTGCAGTGTCGGCTGAACTGGCTGCTATATCAGCTAATTGTTGTGCATTAGGTTCTGGATTTACTGCACAATCACCGTAAACCAGTACTCGATCTTCCAAACACATAAAAAATACACTAGAAACGATAGATGTACCTGGCTTGGTTTTGATAATCTGAAATGCTGGCCGAATAGTATGCTGGGTAGTATGAACAGCTCCAGAAACCATACCATCTGCATGATCTAGATGAACCATCATAGTGCCGAAATAGCTGCTATCAGCTAAGGTGTCATAAGCCATTTCATAAGTAATTCCTTTGTGCTGGCGCAACTTGAAATAACTTTCAGCATATTGCTGACGCAAAGATGATTGCAATGGATCAATGATATTGATGTCGTCAAGGTGCAGACCTAATGCCTGAATTTTTTGTCGTATAGCCTCTTCATTACCCAGTAATGTTAATTTTGCTACGCCCCGTAAAAGTAAAATTTCTGCTGCGCGTAGAATTCGCTCTTCTTTACCTTCAGGTAGCACAATATGTTGCTGATTCGACTTGGCCCTTTGAATCAGTTCATACTCAAACATGATGGGCGTGACACGCGTACTATAGATTGATGCCATTCTTTGTTTAAGAAGGGGTATATCAATACTCTTTTCGACCACACCGAGCGCTGCTGCAATTTTACGCTCATTGGCTGGGTCCAATACAGCTTGTATTCCAGTCACATCAATTGCTGTTGTAAAGGTATCGCTAGCAACAGCCATTATAGTGAAAGGGGAGGTGGTTATCCCTGAAATTAATTTGCTTATTTGTGGTTCAGGTTCTTGCTTACCACTCAGCAACAAACCTGCAATCTGTGGGTAATTGGCTGAGTTATGCGCCATCAAACTTGCGAGAATAATATCTGAACGATCGCCAGGAGTAATAATTAAATCGCCTTCTTCAAGATGATCTAGGAAGTGAGGCACTTGCATAGCAGCCACTTTATAATTCAGTACATTACGCTTTAGACATTCATTGTCCCCGCTTAACACCTTAGCCTTGAGTTTGTTTGCAATGTCGCTAATAGTCGGTTTTTGCAGAGCAGCTACCGTAGGCACCAAATAAACGGGGTGTTTAGCATCTTGTTTCTGAAAATAATCAGTCAATTCATCAATATATCGTTCATCTATACCATTAATAAAAGTAGCTAAAAGATCACAATCATGATCTTTTAATGACTGCCTGTAACTTGCAGCAGTATCAATTATTTCTTCAATACTTCGTCCATATCCTCGCAATATAGGCATCAATAAACAACCCAGGTTATTAGCAACATCAGCGTTAAAATCCGCCTGTATTGATACTTGTCCTTCACTAAAGCTTGTGCCCACACACAAAACTCGATCGTACTGTTTCTCTAGGTTTTTGTATTTAATCAGAATTATTTTCAGTAATTCATCATAACGATTAGATGCCAATAGTTCTCTAGCTGTTTTAGTTGTGCAGCCATACATCGCTTCATAAGGTATTTCTAGGTGATAACGATCAACCACAAGCTTAATCAGCCTGTCTTCTTCAACATTGCCATGAACCAGAGGACGAAAAAAACCCAATTTAGACGTCTCCCCCGACAATAACTCCATTAGTGTCAGTACGATGGCAGATTTACCACTCCGTTGCTCTACCCCGGCAACATAGATGTTCTGAGCCATTTGTATCCCTTATTGAGAGTATGATTAAAATTTTATTTACAAGGTTTCAGTTATTGTTAAATTTAAAAGAACCTTGTGATCGATTGTGAAATTATCAGTTGATATTGTTATCCTAATATCAACTGATAAGCTAAAAAAGCTGGCAGCCTTAATTTACTGTCAAATTTAAGGTGGCAGCAAATTTGTTGTCTGAGTCTTTAGGGTCAATATCAACATCTAGCAAAAAAACTCTTTCTATTGCAATCTTCTTATCAGCAAGATGTTTTGCTATAGCTTGCGCTCTAGATACAGCCAATTCATGCAGGCGTTGGCTGTTGGGCGGGATGAGTTTTGCTAATTTGGTTTTTGCAACCGAATAAAACTCACCCATTTCAGAGTTTATTAAACGAGGTGTTCCAAATAATGAGCGATCTCCTAATTTAGGAAATTTTTGTATAAAAAGGTCTGCCAGCAGACGTTGATAGTCTTTATTTGAATGAGGTAAATGTTCAGGTAAAACTTTTTGCTTACTGTCTTTATTAATTTC
>WTAG01000530.1 GCA_013139755.1 Methylomarinum sp.
AACATATTAAATTATATTTTAGGGTAGAGCGGACTTCAGTCTGCCCTGCTCTGCTGTATATCCGAAAATCACATCAACAAGAATTGTCTACAAGCACTTCTTCCTAACCATCAAACCAGAGACACACCTAGTGTTTTATCTTCACTAACTTCTGACGCATTACTTTCTTCAATGACTACTGGGCGCACCGAAGTTTCACCATCAAAAGCAGCACCTTTTTCAATAACCAATTCACTGTAGATTAGCTTGCCCTTTACATTACCTTTAGACAGAATTTCTACTGTATGGCTTTCTGCCACACCGCTAAAAACACCATTGATAACTAAGTTTTTAGCAATAATTTCACCTCTAACCTGGCCTTTAGGGCCAATTGTAATGAGATTGTCAGAATGAATAATCCCCTCAATTTCACCATCAATATGCAATGACGAGGACAATACAATATCGCCTTTTATTTTAGTACCAACGGCAATAATGGTTGCGCCTTTTGCTATAGACTCTGTTGATTTTTTGCGATCATTTTTACTAAAGACTGCCATTTTATTCCTGTTGTTGTTTTAAAAATAGATTCGTACTGGTTGATATTCCAGTTAATAAAATTAACCGGATCAATAGAAACACCCACATACCGTACTTCATAATGTAGATGTGGACCGCTACTTTTACCTGTATTACCCGTTAATGCAATTTCCTGCCCTTTACTAACGACATCCCCAAATTTAACCTTAGTTTTATTTAAGTGAGCGTAATAGCTTTTAAAACCATAGTTATGGGCAATAATTAATAAATTACCAAAACCACTTTTTTTGTTAAAACCCGCATATTCGACAATCCCGTCCGCTGGTGCATATACCACGGTATTCCGTCTGGCTTTCAATATCTTCAAGGCTATCGCTAAATGTTTGCAACTCCAGACTTTTTTGTCCAATAAGTGAATTTAATTCATTGATGCGCAGCTCATGACTAATATTAAGCTTGTTGAGCTTGGCCTTTTTGTCTTCCAAAGAAGAAACATCACTCATTAATACCTTAATACTGATAGATCCAATGGCAAAAGTTACAACAATAAAAAGGATAATTGCCAAAACAATCTTTTTTATCACCTGGTGTACATTAAAATGCTTGGAACCTTCCAGATCAGTAATTGTGATAATAATTCTGTCACGCATTGAAAAAAAGTCCTTTAATTAACCCAGCCATCCAAAAGTGAGAGAGTTCATCTCCCCCTCTTACCAAAATGATTCATCTCAACTACAATCAAAACCGCTCCCCTTAATTCCCTGTTTATTACCAATAACTTCCTCTACCATTAAATGATCAAACCGAAGGCCACATCGGTATAGCAACATCGGCGAACAATTGCTGCCTTTCTTGCAAATCAGCACAATCAATAGTCTGCCTAATTAACCATTGCGTTAAATGCGGTGCAAACATCTCTATAAAAGGATAAACATAAGGTTTGATATATTTGTCTTTCTTTATCGCTATCTGACTGGTACTAATACCAAACAAATGCTCCACATTCAGTGCAAGTAAATCACTATCCTGTTCTTTATTAAAAGCCATATCAGCAATAATCCCTATCCCCAAACCTAGCCTGACATAGGTTTTTATCACATCTGCATCCACCGCTGTTAAGACTATATTTGGCTGTAAGTGATGACTATTAAATGTCTCATCTTGTTTATATCTTCCTGTAAAGCCTTGTACATAGGTGATGATCGGGTACTGAACAATATCCTCCAATGTCACTATTGTCTTCACTGCTAAAGGATGCGATTTCTTGGTAATAATGCTTCGACTCCATTGGTAACAAGGTAAAGCAACCAAAGTATCTCTGCTTGCCAAAACCTCCGTCGCAATGGCAATATCCACATCACCCTGTTCTAATAACATTGCCACTTGTTCTGGCGTACCTTGTTGAATATTAAGATTAATATCAGAATTTAAAGATAAAAATCGCTCAACAATAACAGGTAATACATAGCGTGCTTGTGTATGCGTTGTTGCTATGACTATAGATTTTTGTTTGCCAGTAAACTCTTCTGCCGTCTGTTTTATATCGTCTACTTTACTTAATACATCCTTGGCTAGCTTAAGCACTTTTACACCTGCTGGTGTTATCGCAACCAACTTTCGGCCATTCCTTTCTAATAAATCAACCCCCAACTCCTTTTCTAACATACTAATTTGTTTACTAATACCAGACTGTGATGTGCATAACACTGTTGCAGCTCTAGAGATATTAAGCTTCTGAGTTTCTATTTCTAACAAGTAACGCAACTGTTGTAGCTTCATTTCTTGACCATATTATCTCTTTGTGGAATAACACTATATCTTTAAATCACTTTTAAATATATAGAGATTCCGCTATATTTGCCCCACTTTTCATTAACATAACATATTAACTGTGGAACTATTTCATATTGCAGCGGGTGCTTTGGTTGGCTTAATTATTGGGTTAACCGGTGTCGGTGGAGGCTCATTAATGACACCTATTTTAGTCTTGGGCTTTGGTATTCCCCCCACCATTGCTGTGGGTACAGACCTGCTCTATGCCGCCTTAACAAAATGTAGCGGGGTGTTTTTTCACCATAGAAATAATACGGTCGACTGGAAAATTGTTTTACTACTCGGCAGTGGCAGTATTCCCAGCTCAATCATCACTATTTCAATTCTTGAACACCTAAAATCCACCGGCTTTAACTATGATGACATCATCATTTTAACGTTGGCTACGATGCTGATTTTAACGGCGTTTATTATAGTGATAAAAAATCGCTTACTATCTTTTATCAACACTAACCATCCAGAAAGCCTTGTTGTTAACTTTATAAAAGAGTACAGACCTCAAATCACTATACTTTCAGGGGTATTACTAGGCTGTGTGGTGACACTTTCTTCTGTGGGCGCAGGGGCAATCGGCTCAGCAATCCTGTTTTTGTTATATCCGCGAAAACCAACCATCGCCATTGTTGGAACCGACATTGCACATGCAGTGCCTTTAACCGCCATAGCTGGACTGGGCCATTTACATTTCGGCAGCATTGATTTCAGCTTACTTTTTGGACTGCTGGTCGGCGGTGTACCCGCCATTTATGCAGGCAGCTTAATCGGAAAAAAACTGCCTGATAGAATTTTACGTCCATTTATTGCCCTGTTATTACTAGCAATGGGGATTAAACTGATGCTTTCCCAACAACTTATTAGTCACTTTATTGATACGATCGTGTACCAAACAATGCAGTACCTATGCGTACTATGGTCGAACCTTCTGCAATAGCGGCTTTTAAATCACCCGTCATACCAAAAGAAAAAGTATCTAAACCCGCTATATCAAACTGCTTAACCGTTTGATATAGCTGACGAAAAGGCTTGCACTGGCTTTCATAATCCTTTTCTGGTTCAGGAATCGCCATCACCCCACGCAAACGAATATTCGGTAAAGCTTCCACCTGTTTAATTAACTCCGGCAGTTCAGCTAATGTTACCCCTGATTTTGATGCTTCAGCACTGATATTCACTTGCAAACAAAT
>WTAG01000381.1 GCA_013139755.1 Methylomarinum sp.
AAGCCTTGTTGGAATTGGATACGGTTCATGGCCATGACAGTTCCTCTTTGGTGGGTATATTTAGGTCAGTATGCGCTTTATACTTGGGGAAATCTGGTTTAGCTGAAGAATCTTTCTAATCAGGAAATACTTTATCATCTCTAGTCGTCGGTGTGTTGATAAGCGATAATTCTTCTAATGCAACTTTTTTAATTAATACCGACATAAAAATCAAGTGGTAAAGAATATCCCAATAAGATAAGCCTAGAAATAACCCTCCAACCATATAAGTTATTAACGCGGCTCTAAACATAAAACAATAATTTTCTACCCACTCCATGCCTTCAATACCTTTTGTTTTCTTTGGTAATGAAGTTAGGCTGATTAAAGTTCCAATAATGAGTGTTAGCCACATGGCAAAGGCAATAAAGCCATGCTCAGCAAACATTTCAACATAAGCACTATGCCACTCTCTTTCTGTTACCCAATGCCAGCCTTCGAACCCACTACCTGTAAAAGGATGATCTAGTGTGAAATTCCAGCCGTCTTTCCACGCTCTTATTCTGCTCATGGCGGATTCATCTGTATGAGACTCAATTCCACTCATTCGTCCAAACCATTCGTCAGGCAATAAATCTACAGCAAAATAGCCTCCAATTAGCATAAGAGGAAAAGTCATCAATTTTTGTTTACTATTCCACAGCAAAATAAATAACAAAACGCCCATTGCAAGTAAAGCTCCTCTTGACCAAGAGGAGAGGGAAGAAATGAAACTAAGAGGAATGGCAGCCGTCAAGCCCATTTTTATTTTTTTATTTTTCGTTTCTCTATACCAGATAATCAATAATGGAATGTTGATAAGAGTAGCTAGGGCAAATTGATTGTTGTCGTAGAACTGAGTTCCAGAAGGCCCGTACACTCGGTAGCTAAAGCCATGAAGAGCAGCAAATACACCACCTTTTGACGCGATTATGCCAATTGATGCGGCAACGGTGATGACCAGATAGTAAAGCTTTTCTTTAGTATTGATAAGAATTAGAGTGAAAAGATATGGCAAATATATTTTTGCCGTTAACCAGAGTTTAGGCCAGGCATAATAAGGAACTGTTGCTTGCGTTGTTGTAAAAATAAAATAAATATATAAACAAATAAATAAAGGTATGCGCCAGTCTTTAGGTAATGCCTGTTTATCTTTAGTAAATAAAGTTCTTGTTGCAACAATCAAAAAAAGAATCTGATAAGCTGGTAAGGTACGCGCAAACCCCCAAGAGTAAGAATGGGGGTTCAGGTAGCTGAAAACAGCCAAGGCAAGAACGCCATGCCAAGGGACTCGAAAAGCCGCGATAAAGCAACCTATTAAAAATGCTAAAACAACAAGATCACGCATATTACAAGTAGGTAAAGTTTGATAATTGAAGTGGGTAGTTGAGTTAACAAGTCAATTATTTATTGATCGATTCTCTTAGTCCTACAATTTCACCTAATGTAGAGGCAATACGCATAGCATAAAAGCGTGTTTTTTGTAGATTTAAAGAAAATAAAAAATGGCCAGTATAACTAAATAGTTTACGCCATAAATAAAGAGGCACTGGCTGAGAGTTTGGGTGTTTAGTTTTGGTTAAAGAGCGGGTTCGTTGAAAGCTCTTGCGCACGAGATAGTTGAACTTTAGACGCTCTTCATCAACATAATGGTATTGAATAATTCCAGGGACATATTGGATAGTTAAATTAGCTTTCAATACTCTAAGGATAAAGTCACTATCTTCACTACCTGACAAATTATGTCCTTTTGGTCCTAGCTCAGTAGAAAAATGGCCTACTTGATTGAAAACATTTCTATTTACAATTAAATTACCTCCACCAGGAAGCTTTACACCATGTTTGACGAGCATAGGCTGAGTACCTAGTTCAAAATGAGGAATAGGTAATGGATAAATTTTGTATTGTCCCTGATCGTGAATCCATTCGGGTTCTTGGCTTGTCCAATCAGGAATAATTTGGCCGCAGAAAATAGAAATATCAGGTTGAGATTTAATGGCATTGATAACGGTGCAAAAATAATGCTTATCAACACGATGGTCGTCATCAATAAAACAGATATAACCCTCATTAATTAGGTTTACAGCACGAATAAGAGCGTGTGATTTACCTGGAATAGGCTCCTCTTCAAAATAAATAGGAGGCAGTATATTTTTTTCTTTATATAACTGTAATTTATGTAACGTGTCATCCGAACAAGCATTAGCTATGACTAATAGACTAAGATTAATGTCAGTCAAACAGTGTGCATGGTTAATTGAATGGATTGTTTGTAATAATAGGTCGGAGCGATTGTGAGTACAAATGACTATAGTTATATTTTGTAGTATTACATTCGATTCCATATATTGTATTGCTCGTATTATTTTTGTAATGCTTTTAGCCGCTTTTTAAGAGACTTTGAGTTAGGCGAATATTTTAATCCTAATTTAAGAGTTTCAATAGCATTGTCTTTTTGTTTTAGTGAGATGTAGTATTCGGAAAGTTTTTTATAAGCTTGAACGTATGTATTTTTTAATTGAATTGCCTTGTTATATTCAGTCAGTGCTTCAGCGATCTTGCCTGATTTACCTAAAGCTTCGGCTTTATATAAACTAGTGGCTGGGAGTAATACATGCTGGCTAGTTGAATGGCCTTGGACATATCCAAATTCTTGGACTGCAGTTTCATAATTCTTTCGTACTATGGCTTTCATGCCATGGCAAAAATGCTGGGTATGTTCTCCAGGCATGGTGATGTTTTTTTTAAGATCTTTGGCATCCGCTTGAAAGTTCTGTATGGATAGACCCCGGCAAAAAGGCGGCATTTGCATGATTTCAGCTCTAGAAACAGCATATTCAGCAAAAGATAATTTACTGAATATGAGCATAGTGAATAAGATAATAAATTTTTTCATTGTTTCTTCCTTTTAATAAAAAAGTTACGATATTTTTTCAAAATAATATTGTGCAGTCTCCACCATGCTTTAATAGGTAGAAGTATCGGTTTTGCAGTAGTAATTAGTGGATAACCACATTGTTTAAGTGTATTGCCAACGGCCCCCTCAAACAACGCGATTTGTCGATGTGTCATTTTGCTACGCCACTTCTCGCTGTTAGAATTCTGTATTGGTTGCTGGAGTAAAGGCGTCTTACCGGCTTCGCCCGACTTTTTAAAGTTTACCAGACCATCACTATACGGTTCATTTAGAAATTTACACACGCCTTGCATGACCACTTTTGGGGTTTCAAGTAAGTCTTCATAGCGAATTTCATGATAGATTTTATTGCCTAATTCCGCTCCCATTTGCCGACCAAGCTCTACATATATCTCCCAATACTTTGCTGCAAAAAAAGTATTATATACACCAAAATCATGTTTTCTTTCAAACATAGATAACGCACAGTCTCGGCCATCACGTATTAAATGAATAAATTGGGCATTAGGAAACATCTCTAAAATTGTTTTCATATGCAAAACATAATAGGGTGTTTTATCTCCCCATCGTGATTTTCCTTCTCCGGTAGCATTTTTTTCAAACAGTCCCGCAATCAACAAGGCTATTGTATTGCGTTTTTCTTTTTTAAATTCATTTGTTAAGCGTTCAATATCAAATTTAATACCGTGAATATCTGTATCTAAAAAATCAGCACTTTGTTTATACATAGCCTCTAGTACTTTTCGTATATTTTTTTCATCATTTAAATCACCAAATGATTCAACATTACGAAATAAAGGAATAAAAAAATGAGACTCACCCGTAGGAAGTGAAATGCTGGGGTGTGATCTCAGCATATACTGAAATAAGGTAGTGCCAGACCTAGGGGCACCAACGATAAAAATAGGCGAAGATGAAATATTCATAACTTTAGGATATAGATAATATGTTTTTTACTATCGAAATATAGAGCTGAAAGTTTGAGCAATAGATAAGGTATTCCTGTTTCATTTTGATTTAAATACGCATAACCATGCTGTGAAATTTCAA
Source organism: Methylomarinum sp. (assembly GCA_013139755.1). Next base: position 3,986 of record WTAG01000381.1, read on the forward strand.
TCCAATTGTTTTTTTCAGCATGTATTAAATGTTCGGCTTTTTTCTCATTTAAAGCATGAAGTTGACCATCAATCTCTTTATATGGGATAACAGCGAAATTTATTTTGACAGCATAGCGTTTGCAAATTTCAATGATATTTTTTTCTAATAGATGATCGCTAGTGAATGAAGGATCATCAAACCTGAAGGCGATTTTTATCATTGCTTTATCTGTTTGTTGTGGAAAGAACAAACCATCCCCCAAAAATAAAAAACATTCATTAACTGTCTCATTGAATAATTGGGACCTTTAGTGATAACGATCAATAGATAACGCCAAATAGCTCGAAATAATTGAGGAAAAAGAAACAGAGGCGTACCTAATAAGCGTCGTTTATAGGTGCTATTATCTTGATTAGCTCTTAAGGCGCCAGCATTATTATGTAAGTCTAGGAAAAATTGCTTTTTCAACTGGTGGGACAAAATTTTATGGAAGACCAGTGCATCAGGGTGATAGTAAAACACTCCGCCCTTGGCTGCTAATCGATGAAAAAAATCAGTTTCTTCTCCTTTAAAAAGTTCTTCCTTTATTAGTCCTGTGCCCTTGCGCCCCATTTCGACATTAAAATGACCAATTAAACTAATAACTCGTTTGTGGATGGCCATATTGCCACCAAATGGGAATTCCTTAATACCATCCATTTGATGAGCCTGAGTACCAAAGTCTTGATGCCCTAAAAAACCATACATATCGGGAGTAATCCAAGCAGGTAATGAAGAAGGGCTTTCGATATGAATTCTGCCGCCAACCGCATCACAATCATATTCTTTAAAAGTAGAAACAATAGATTGCAGCCATTTTTCTGTCACTCGAATATCATCATCAATAAAAATTAGATAAGTTCCTTTGGCTTCTTCGATACCTTTGTTTCTTGCATAAGATAAACCTTGCTCAGGTTCAAAAATATAACGAATATTTAAAGAAGAGTGCTGTCTACGATCTTCAATTGTTTTTTTTGTATTATCCGATGAATTATTATCAACTAGCAGCACCTCCCATTGAATAGGCATCGACAGTGCTTGTCTTTCCAAGCAAGAAAAACATTCAGCTAAATTTTCACTGCGGTTATATGAACAGATAATGATACTGA
>WTAG01000127.1 GCA_013139755.1 Methylomarinum sp.
TGAATATTTATAAATCAACGAGTCCTCCTTCAACTTTATAACGGCAATTGTATTTTTTGTAGCAGACTTTAGCCCTGTACTCGCAAGATAAAACTCGAGCCTGTACTGATTTAAGTTTATACAAATCTAAAAAAGGTTAAATTAATTTTCCGCTGGTATTTGTGTAGCTTATGGCATGAACATTAAACAATAAAGAAGGGCTAGACTAAATTTCAAAGTTTTACCCTACCCTCCCCATTATTATATAAATTGAAAAATTACAATATTACCGTTGCTGGTGAGCTTATCATTATTTCTCACAAGTAGTTATTGCGTTCTGCCATATTTTGCCACGCTTAATCTCGCCTTGAAAACATCTAATTGTTGCATTAGCATTTGTAACACCTTCGCAAAGATTGATGGCATTTTGCCATTTCCATTGAGTGCCACCACCCCAATTGATACCGCCATGCATTACTTTATCGAAACAACTTGCAGGCTCAATTGATCCCTCCTCTCCACGGCATAAGCGAGAAAGGTTTTTTGCTCCCCATCGCTTATTACCTTTGTAGTCCCAGGAAATCTTGTTCTCTACTTGTGCAATGCATTTGCCTAAAGGAGGATGAGCAGTAACAACAGTAGTAGAAGGTTTTACAATATGTGCTGTAAAGGCCTTACGTTCTCCAGTGAAACGAAATAGTGGATTTTCGTGTTCGTCATATAATTGGTCACCAAGAGCTGAAATTTTAAGACCATTCATATTCCAATTATCACCAAACATCCCTCCTGAAAAAGTTGTTGTTAGAGTAACTCTTAAAATATCAGTCACGGGGATTGGTTTTTTTAGGGTAACTTTTACCGTTTGGGTATAGTTCCCAATCCAATGTTTACTTCGGTTGATATTTTTAAACGTTTGAGGGAGATTTTCTTTAGTATAAATAATAATATTGAGGTTATCATTGCCTCCTCGTAGATCATCATTTCCTGTTGTAATTTCAAAAATCAGCTCTCTTACAAGTTTACTATTAGTGTTTCTAATAGTAGATGCAGTTTTTGGTGGGGTGTGAACACTATATTTTTTGTCTACAAAATAAGTTCTCCAGCGATTGAATTTTGTATCAGTACCCGTGTAGTTATCTCGGTAGTAATATGATGCTGTTTTAATATCAGGCACCAACGTTCGAATGATGTTTGGATGGTTAGGGTCATAGATGAAAATTTTCAAGTCTTCTTTGTTGGTCTTGAGATCACCTTTGTAACGACCCATATCATACCCTATAGCAAGAACCTGATGATTTCCTGTTCTATCCATATTGTTCTCTTTCCCTCCATAGGACTGTAGTCCTAATGGAATTGGTCTCCCACGATCAATAGCTTCACGAAGTTCTTGAATGCGACCACCATTAAACCCTTGTAACCCCCAATTAAAGAACTCACTATTACGCCATCCAAATGGATTGAACCCTGTTTCTGCCCATTTATCTAAATTATCTGCTAAAGAATGTACTTGTCGGTCATAGATGTAATCATGGAGAGGCGTTTGCACAGCCGGACGATAATTTTGCTGAGAAATTGCTTTATGTTTAAAGTAATAGTCCAGTGCTGAATATACCATACCTCCACATAGCCCCCCTGTTGTAACATCAAATTCCTTAATAAAATCATTTCTAAAGCTGTTTACAAAACGGTATCCGTGCAAATCGGGCTTAAACCCAGTCATTTTTGGTGTTGCAAATGCTAATGTACTAGCGGTAATGAATATTATGGTTAAGATACTGTTTTTTTTGAAAAATAGAATCTGTAGCAAATAATGAAAATAATTCGATAACATTTTAAACATGAATGTCCCCTAGGATTTTTAGTAACCGTAAATTAATCGTCCCTATTCCTTAGCGAAGCATAATTACTTATTACTCTTTACTCTATATTTTATTGACTGTATCAGCCTCGTGCTTATTCAACTGATGCAGGCGGTAAAGGGTTGGAAAAACTGTCAGCCTTTAAGTATTTACTACTATGTCTCGATTGTAATGAACAACAGCACCGTAGTCATGTCCCGCATGGATGCGTAGTAAAGATGCCATTCCTGCATCCCAATCTCCTATATGAGCCTCAATAAGCACTGTACTGGAAGTTGCCTTAATTGCTTTCATGTAAAAAGTTCGAGTAGTTATGCTATGACCTGCAGAAATGTTCATTGCAGCTGTAGTTAAATGGTCAAAAAAGTTAATAGGGTTCCCTAGAACATCCGATTGGGATAATTGATTGTAGCTTCGTTTTCCATTGACATGTAACTTTACATTCTGCATATCAAGAAAACCATTATTCTCAATTTTGATTTTAAATGAACATGTTTCCCCTGGGTTTATAACCGTGCCTGGTTCCTTGAAATCAATAATGCTTAGTCTTACATGATCATCTGGATAGTTTCTAAGGTCTCTTGCTAAATCTGTAATAATACTCATGATTAATATCCTCTTTAGATCTTTTTAAATAATTTTAATTAAACCAATTCAATAGCCGACAAGATGTTCGACATTTCATCAAGTATGATGAAAGGATTCTATAGGCTTCATTGATATGTTGACGCTTACACGGGCGGATTAGAGTCCCAATGCCTTTTAAATTGGTGACTAAATAGCCTGTGTTTATATTAAAACTATAGCCAATTAAAACAACACCCATTCATACCCCCTCAACAGGAGGGGTAGTTAAAAATCAACAATAATTTCAATACCCCATAAGGCTGGTTTGTCAGGCCTTACATAAGGCGTCCCAAGGGCAACAGCTGATACAGGAATGACTTGCGAAGTGTATT
>WTAG01000055.1 GCA_013139755.1 Methylomarinum sp.
AAAAGATTATTATATTCTTGCAGCTCAGCATATTAGGGGGATACAAATAAGCAATAAGCAATTAACCATTAGCTATACCTCCCCAAAAAACCTAAACAACAAACTGAGCCTGAATGATAAAAATTATCAATCCGTTATTTTTTATCAGCAACACCTGAGCAACATAATTGCTCAGCACGATCCAAAATGGCGATTATCTCTTGCCGAGCTATTACAACCGCTGTTTAAGTTTGCCTATCAACGCTCAACAATTAATACCGCTATTGCAGAAAACCGCGCGGTACTTATCGCCATCAGCAGTTATGTTAATAAGAATGAAATTCAGGCCTTTTTACCCTTTAAACTAGGCCTGGAAACACAAAAAAACTACCCTGCTTCTTTATATAGAAGAACAGATATGGCTAAGCATTTTATGATCTCTGCGGTACTTGCTGCAACAGGTGCTGAAACACTTGCTCATATCTTAGGACAAGAAAAAGAACTTAATGATGCTAAACAAGGCAGTGGCTTTAGCTTTATAGATCTAGCGGGCGATAGAGCTGGGTTACGTTTTGGTAAAACTGCTATCGCCTCTCCGACTGAGGCAAGAAAGCTACAAAAACGCATGTTTAATATAAAAGACTATACGGCTTTTATGCCAGAAGTAAGAGACTTACCCGAAAACATGAGTCATACTGTTTTTAAACAACAGTATGACTCAATCTATAGTGCTAAGTATCAAAACATGCTTAAAAAAATTGATCAACGTATAGCCCAGTTAGTCATCTATCAATAAGAAGAGGCATACAATGAAGCCGCTAGCCAAAATAGGTACCAAAGCGCCTTTATTACAACTTTCTTATTGGGTACAAGGTGGTCCTACCAATTTGGATCAATTACTCGGTTCTGTGGTATTAATCGAAGTATTTCAAGTCAACTGCCCTGGATGTTTTTTATACAGCCTTCCTCAAGCGATAGACTTATACCAGCAGTATCACGCCAAAGGTTTAACTGTCATAGGCATGGCAACTGCTTTTGAGGATTTTGATAAAAACACAGTTGAAAATCTTAAATTAACAATCAATCAAGATACGCCGATAGCTGAAACGCTAAGGGTATTGGAACAAAATAACCGCTTAATTAACGGTCAATTACCGTATCACATCCCTTTTCCAGTTGCCATGGATAGCATCAGTAAGCTACAAAAAGAAATAACAGAGGATGAAATAACACAATTTGTCGAACAATATGTGCGGGACTTTTCACAACAAGAAAATTATCAACAAGAACAAATCAGACAACAAGCACTCAACTATTTACAGTCTCGTTTGTATCAAGCAGAAACCTTCCAGCGCTATAATTTACAAGGCACACCTTCACATATCATAGTGGATAAAAAGGGCATATTAAGAGCCAGTGAGTTTGGACATTTCACTGAATTAGAGTGGTCTATAAATATCCTGTTGCAAGAGTAATGCTATAGGAGAATCTCGGCTATCACTTCATTACCAGACCCATGATAACTAATGGAATCAAAACTAATCATCTTACTCATGACAATCCCTCGACCATGCAGATCAAAGGCACGTTCGGATGATATTTCTAAATACTTCGTCCAATCAAATCCGTTGCCTTGGTCAATAACTATCATGGAAATACTCTCTGTACTACGCGTTACTTGTACTAAAACAGTTTTATCTGCATACTCTGGCAAACCAAGACGGCATTCAATTTCGCTTTCCCAACAACCATCCTTCAACAGCCTGGATTTATCCTCATAACCAACACCCAAATTACCATGCTCAATAGCATTGATTAATAACTCATTAACCCCTAATAAAACACGCTGAGGATCAGGAAAAAATTCAGCTATTCTTGGAGACAAAACCCGAGATTCCTGCAATGTTTTTAATTGAAAAACAGCCTGCTTAAATAAGCCAAGATATTGTTTTTGTTCGCTTGTTATTTCTCTATGCTTAACTGTTACCGCGATATAGTTTTCGACAGCACTTTTAACAACGGCACACACAGTTTGCTGAGAAACCGGTTTAGTTAGATAATAAAACGCGCCAGCAGCAATACCTTCAGAAATACGTTCAGAAACATCCAGTGCCGTCTGTAAAATAACGGGAGTTTGAATAAAGCGACTATCTGCTTTCATCCGCTTTAGTAGCGCTATTCCATCTAACCGAGGCATCATGCAATCAAGTAAAATAGTGGCAAACTCATATTTATTGCTATCTAATATCTCCCAAGCCTCTTCACCATCAGCAGCTAATATAATGGCGTAAGTTTCATCAAGATAAATACATAATAAATCGCGAATAAATTCTTCATCATCAACGATGAGAATATGTCTTTTATTCATTACGAGTTTTCTCCTAATTAATCTTCCATTGAATAATAATATCTAAACCTGCAACTTCGCAACAATATAGGTCATACACTCAGGTAATAGGAATATTCATCATCAATAAGTAATATTGTAAATATGCAGTTGGTTTTATTAAATCGGTTTAAAAAAACCATTATTAATACAGTCGTAAACAATGATTTTTTAAATACTACGCTAGGAATCAGGAAAAGCCAACTTAATTTGTGCCTTAATCTTTATTAGCAACTGTTGTATTCGTCTTATCAATTCAACTGCTTTTTCGATATTTCCTTCACTCTCATTTAATTGCTCCAACTTCAGGCATAACTCTGTAAAACCAATAGCACCTACTGTTTTAGCTGGTGATTTGATTCTATGAGCAACATGCCCAATAGTCACGAGATCTTTTTGTTTTAGCGCCACCTCTATTTCACTCAATCCCTGTTCTACAGATTCAACAAATTTAAACGAGAATTTACGTAAATTATTCAAATCATTACCGACCATTTTTTGCAGTATTGAAAAATCAATAATACTTGGATCATTTAACGAATCCAGCTTTTTATTTTGAGTCGCATTAGATTGCTCAAGATCTTCTGATTCAATGACTTTTGCCAATAATGGCTTCTGACTGTTAAGCCATTTAGCTAAAACTGTATACAAAACCTCGGGCTGAACAGGCTTGGTTATAAAATCATTCATACCAACAGCAAAACATTTTTGTTTTTCGCTAGTTAATGCATTAGCAGTCATAGCAATGATGCAAATATCCGTTAGATGCGATTGATTTCGAATTTGCCGAGTTGCCTCAAGTCCATCCATTTTGGGCATTTGCATATCCATCAATATACAATCAAAGGAATGATTTGCTAGTTTCTCAAGTGCTTCAACCCCGTTATTAGCAACTGTCACAATGACACCTTGATTGCTCAAGAGATCAAAAGCGACTTCTTGATTAAATAGATTATCTTCCACTAACAGTATTTTTGCACCATTTAACACAGAGAACTTATCAAGATCCAAATCAACCTCTAGTTCTTCAGAGTTATACTTATCATTTTTACCACACTTATCACATTTAACCGTAAACCAAAATACACTTCCCTCACCTTTCTGACTATCAACCCCCAAGCTTCCACCCATCAGCGATACTATTTCTTTACAAATCGCAAGCCCTAGTCCTGTTCCACCATATTTACGGGTAATTGAAGCATCAGCCTGATGAAAAGTTTGAAACAATGAACTTTGCTCTTCTGCTGTTAAACCAATCCCGGTATCTTTAACTGAAAATTTGATGAAACAGTCAGATTCAGTTTCTGATAACAACACTGCATGAACATGAACTGTTCCTTTATTGGTAAATTTATGCGCATTACCGATAAAGTTAATTAAAACCTGTTGTATTCGTAAGATATCCCCCTTTAAAAATTCCGGTATAGAGGTATCCACATCGATAATAAACTCAAGTTGTTTCCGCTTCATTTTCTCAAAAAAGAAGCTATGTAAGCCTTCCTTAATCATTTTAAAATCAAAACATATAGAATTGATTTCCATTTTTCCTGCTTCAATTTTAGAAAAATCAAGAATATCATTCACTAACCCAAGTAAATGCTCACCCGAATGAAACACTTTTTGTATGTAATTACGCTGTTTAGATGCCTCTTCAGGTAACGAATCAAGTGCTAAATAAGACATGCCTAGAATACTGTTAATTGGCGTTCGGATTTCATGCGTCATATTAGAAAGAAAATGACTTTTTGCAAGTGCTGCATCTTCCGCTTTTTGCTTTGCTTCTAGTAATTCTTGAGTACGTTCTTCAACACGCATCTCTAAGTTTTCATTTAGATGCTTCATGTCTTGTTCAATTTTTCTTTGCTCTGTCACATCACGTGCTGCAGCAAACACACCTTGAACATTCCCCAACTGATCTAAATAGACACTAGCGTTATACAACACCTCAGTTTGTTTTCCATTCTTATGATTTATTGTTAAGGGATAATTCTGAATGGCCCCATCTCTAAAAGCAATTTCGTACCCCTTACGTGCCTCATCTGGAGAAGCAAAATAATCAGAAAAATCATCACCAATTAGATCCTTACGAGCCACTCCAGTAACCTGCTCAGTCGCCTGATTGACATCAGTAATTTTTCCTTCAACATTAATGGTCACTAAAGGGTCAACACTTGCCTCAAGTAAACTGCGCACATAAAGTGAGTTGGCATACAGTTCTGCTTCAGCTTTTTTACGCTCAGAAATATCAAACCGAACTGATAGAAAACGAACAATCTGCTCGTTTTGATTTTTAATCGGAACAATACCCACATCAAGCCAGTAAAGTTCACCGTTTTTAGTCCGATTACAAACTTCATCATGCCAAATTTTGCCATTTTTTATGGTATGCCACATTTCGTCAAAAAATTCGTTTGAATGTACCCCCGAACTTAATAAATTATGCGACTGACCTAATAATTCAGTACGACTGTATCTTGTTACTTCACAAAACTTGTCATTAACCTCAATAATTCGTCCATCAAGGTCTGAAATAGAAACACTCGCATGCTGATTAATTGCTTCAGTATAGGCGGATAAATCTGTTAATGATCGCCGTAAAAGTCGCGCCGTTTTTTCTTGTGTTCTTTCAACTTGTTTACGCTCACTAATATCTGTATGCGTACCAATAACCGTTAATGGATTGCCATCATCATCAAATTCAATCACTAGGGCACTGACATTAAACCATTTCCAGTGACCGTTTTTCTGCCTGATCTGATGATCACTATTTATTCGACTAGATTTAGAGCTATTACTAGGCAATAGAAATCTGTTTATAAAATCTTTTTTATCACGATGACGAAACATATTCATCCAGTCATCTAGACTGTCACTGATTTCATCAAGTGTATAACCCAGAATTTCCGCGCATTGTCGTGAATATTGTATTCTTCTGGAGAATAAATTAACTTCCCAAACACAAGCACCTAAACTTTCTAAGGAAAAACTTAAGCGTTTTTCACTCTGCTGAAATAGTTTTGTGGATTTTTGAAGACAGGAATAAGGAAAAAAACAATGATCAAAAAATACCCCCCTACAAATAAAGCTATAGGCAATGATCTTGTACAAATGTCCGAAAAAATTAAATAAACCATTCACATCACCATACCATGTAAAAAACAATTCACTTAATACCACAATACAACTCGCCCCAGATATATAGACCAGCGAATAAGGTTGTATAAAACGCATTTTTCTAAGGC
>WTAG01000244.1 GCA_013139755.1 Methylomarinum sp.
ATAGGAGATGAGTACAGAAAATAACTGGAATCAGTTAAGAAATAATATAAAGTCATGTGGTTTATGCGAAGGGCTTAATTCTGAAGAATTAGGAACAGATAATGCGCCTGGTTACGGGAGTATAAATTCAACGGTTGTATTCATAGGTCAATCACTTTGCGGAAAACCTTGCATTGAAGCACAAAGACCATTTACTGGTGGTTCAGGGAAATTGCTCGACCAAGCGTTTGAAGAGGCAAATGTAAGCAAAAAAGATATTTATATCACCAATGTTGTTAAGTGCCACCCACCAAATAATCGTAAATCTGAAGAAAAAGAAATAAGCAATTGCACTCCTTATCTAAAACAAGAGTTGAACTGGATATCACCAGAACACATTATATGTTTAGGTAAAGATGCTTGGGGATATTTCAATAAATCCATAGCTTCACCTTGTCGAAAAGAAATTAAAATGAACGGCAAGATAACAACAATCCATTTTGTATATCACCCTTCTTTTATAAAGCGGAAACCAAAAAAAGAACAAGAAAGTTATATTGACTCTATTGCTGAGGTGATTAAACTATCAAATGTATAACAATCGCTTACACTCGGAAAAATAAAGCTACTACGCTTCCGCTATGCACCTTTCTTTTTCCGGTGAAGCGGACATTAGCTGTCTAAGGGAATACTCAATAAATAAAGAGTGTCTTTACTAAAATCTTGTTCGTGAGGCCATTCAATTGCACCAAAAGCTACTTTTACTTGTTTAAAATAATTAATATCTTTTAATTCATTGAATATACCTTTGTCCAGAAAAGGACTGGCATCAAATAGTCTAACTTCCTTGTTTTCAAAAACTAGTTTTAATACGTATTCTTGTTTGACTTCAACACCAACAACATGAGGGTTCATTTGAGTATCCTATTTTAATGGGTCAATTTTAAAAATTGGCTCACCATTAATTGCGAGCTCCCAGTCAGCCACAAGCTCATCCCTGTGAATTTCAATCCAAGCATCCACAAGTTTCTGTTTGTCTTTTGGTAATTTACCTTCAATGATTGTCCCGCCAGGTATCTCAATAATAGCGTTATGGTCTTGATAATGCACATGAATATGCGGCAAGCTATGCTGTTGATTGTCGAAAAAGTACATGCGGATAATAATTCCGTAAAACATTGAAATTGTAGGCATACTAATTCCTAGAGAAAGTTATGGCTCGTGTTTATAATAGCTAACAAAAAGTTGCAGTTGGCCGCTGGCATCGCAGTTCGTTTACAGAGGCCATTTTATATCATAGTTCAGTGTGTTGTCAGATGCCATCGTATATCAGTCAGCGTCAACTGCACTTGGCGTTCAAGCTGTAGAAAAACCTAAAAAATCGTTTGAATTTGGTAAAATAGAGCATCAAAACCAATGTGATGCTAATGGCCAAATATATTCCAGAAAATCCGAGGTCACAGAAAATCCGAGATCAGGCCTTACATTTGACATTTTTAATGTAAATTGTAAGACCCCAATGCCCATTAGATTTTAACCCGTAAGCCGGATAACGTGTAGGCTGGAAAAGCGGGAGCGCATTCCGGCATTTGCGGTGAAATACATAAGGTCTTATTAATTATCTGGCAAGTCACCCTCAACAGAGTGTAGTCATGCAGGGAACAGACGGTATTCTAATGAATTATTTTGTGGATAAAGGTTACATTAGTTCTTAAAGCCCTCCCCAGCAAGGGGGGGGCTTTTAATAGATCAAAATATCTAAGATTCAACACTTAATGGTGACATAGACTTAAAGAAAATAAACGCTGATGGAAATGAATACCCTTTGCTGGCAATGTATCATTAATATTTTATTACTATTAGTTATTGCCAATGGCATGCCTTTACTGGCGCGTAAGATTTTTGCTGCCTATGGCGCCTGGCCCATTGATTTTGGTATTACGTTTTACGATAACCACCCCTTATTGGGTTACAGTAAAACCTGGCGGGGCCTGGTTGCCGCCATTTTGTCAACTACCTTAATAGCCCCCGTATTCGGACTGTCGTTTCAGACAGGTGCAATATTCGGTCTACTGGTAATGTCTGGAGATTTAGCGGCCAGTTTTACTAAACGCCGTCTTGGTCTGATCGAAAGCAGTCGCTTCAGACTAATTGATGTATTGCCTGAGTCCCTGATACCGGTATTCATTTTACGCGATACACTTGAACTAAATATCCTGACCGGTTTTATGGTTGTCACTTTATTTTTTATTATTGAAGTGATACTTTCACCCCTATTGTTTAAGCTACATATTCGTCATAAACCCTATTAAGTTTAAACTTGTACCAACAAACGCCGGAGTAAACGTTTTTATGCGCAAAAATCAATTACGCGTTCTTACTTACAATATTCACAAAGGTTTTAGCGTTGGTAATCGGTATTTTATATTGCACCAGATTCGAGAGGCTTTAGAAAAAACTGATGCTGATATCTTGTTTCTGCAGGAAATGCAGGGAAAACATAGCAAACACGAGCAAAAACACACAAACTGGCCGGAATGTTCACATTCAGAGTTTTTAGCTAAAGATATATGGCCGCACTTTGCTTATGGCAAAAATGCCATGTACAAGGTGGGGCATCATGGCAATGCCTTACTAAGTAAATATGCCTTACTGCGCTGGGAAAATATTAACGTCTCTCCCTTCATCTGGGCCAGTCGCAGTTTATTACATGGTGTTATCCAACTTCCGGAGAGTTCGAGTGAATTACATATTATTTGCATTCATTTAGGCTTGCTTGGCATGGAACGACGCCGACAAATTAACACCCTGTGTCAGCACATAGAAGCGCATGTGCCACGGGACGCGCCCTTAATTGCTGCGGGTGACTTTAATGACTGGACAGGGCAAGCCGAAAAGCAATTTTATCAACATCTAAATTTGCAAGAAGCCCACCAAACACTACATAACCGCTATGCTAAAACCTTTCCCGCCTGGTTGCCGATGTTACAAATGGACCGTATATATTATCGCGGCTTACAACCCATCACTTGCGAACGGCTGACTCATGCGCCGTGGAACCGTTTATCGGATCATGCACCTCTGTCAGCAACTTTTGATATCTAAAAATGCACAAAAATCTAATTCAAGAACTATCAACTTTACCCAATTTACTTACCTGTTTCCGTTTTTTTAGTGCGCCTTTGTTGTTATGGCTGGCATGGTCAGGGTATGCGAATTATTTTCTATTTTTACTGGCAATCACTTTTTTAAGCGATGTTCTGGATGGTATGGCAGCCCGCCTGTTAAAACAGCAAAGCGAGTTAGGCGCTATCCTTGATAGCGTGGCTGATCTGCTCATTTATAGCACCATCGCCATAAGCGCTTGGTGGCTTTGGCCAGTCGTTATGCGACGCGAAATGTTTTTTGTGGTGATAACCGTTATCAGCTATTTGTTGCCCTGTAGCATAGGCTATATCAAGTTTCGCACTATCACCAGTTACCATACCTGGCTGGTTAAAATTGCCGCCGCACTTATGGGGTCCTCTTTTTTTATTTTATTGATTTTTGATATCGCCTGGCCCTTTCGGATAGCCGCTTTCATTTGCCTGCTTGCAGCACTGGAAGAAATTCTAATCACTCTTTATCTATCTGAATTACATTCCAATGTATGCTCACTCTGGCATGTTATAAAGGCACATTCTCATTAATATCTAATAATGAAAACCGCCTGACTTTCGACCAGCACTCAATTAATAAGCCATAAAAACTCACTCATGATCTTTAATCCAACGCCTCCAACCAAATGCATTGATAAGGATACAATTTTAACTCTCGAGTATTTTTACTCAGTGCAGTACGCTCAATCAGGTCTCGCCAAACACCCGAACCCTCTGCTAATGGGTGCTCCGGTAATTGCAGTGTCTGAATTTCTGCGGTGATATTGCTGACGGCCAGTATTCGTTGTTGCTGATCTGTACTCATACGCCAGAATGCAAACAAATGCTCTCCCAGTGCAATGGTTTCCTGAATTGCATCGGGGTGAAAAGCCGATTGCCTTCGTCGTATTTTTAACAAGCGTTTTAACTCATGAAAAACCACGGCATGGGGCGATGTCGGATTATTCAACAATTCCAGCAGTTCATCATATTGCCATTTACGACGGTTAATAGAACGGGTGCGCCCTGTTTGTTCTACCCCTTGATAGTCATTACCCGTAGCGGTAATACTATGAAAGTAAATGGCAGGAATCCCCTGCAAGGCAATCATAATGGCATGGACACAAATAAAACGCTGCACTTGATATTCGTCAACGCCCTGATGTGTTCCTTTTAAGGCATCAAACAATGCGATATTGATTTCATAGGGTGATTCCTTGCCCAGCTGGTCAGTTCGCATGCTGACATAGCCCCCATATTCATGCATGCCATCAACTAAAGACAACACCTCCTGCTCTGGCAAAATACCTTCTGCCGGGCGTAAACCAATGCCATCATGCGAAGCGATAAAATTCAGATAGGTACAATTTTTTTGCGGCCGGGGAATGTCTTTTGCCCACTGACTCAAATACAGGCTGTTACCATGATACAAGGCATGCAGTAACAAAGGCGGCAGGGTAAATTGATAGACCATGTGTGCTTCATCGCTATTGCCAAAATAGCGCAGATTCTCACCATTAGGTACATTGGTTTCAGTAATTATGATGGTATCTGGTGCAGCGACATCGACAATACCACGTAGTAATTTCACCACTTCATGGGTTTCACGTAAATTGATGCAGCGAGTGCCTAGTTTTTTCCATAAAAAAGCAATGGCATCCAGCCGAATAAAGCGTGAGCCTTTGGCTATATATAGCAGTAAAATGTCGATAAATTCAAACAGTACATCTGGGTTGGCAAAATTAACATCTATTTGATCTTCCCCAAACGTCGCCCAGACATGCTGAACACCTTCGTGTGTATGAGCAGGCACTAACACGGGCGTACTGCGTGGCCTAACAACCATAGATACGTCAGTTTCAGCTGGCATTTCGGTAAAATAATCACAGCCTGGTTTTATTCGACTTAAATAATCAATAAACCAAAGATTTTCCCTTGAAACATGATTAATCACCAAATCGGTCATTAAACAAAAATCCTGACTGATCCGCTCAATATCTGACCATTCCCCCAGCGTAGGATTAACTGTTTTATAGTCAATCACAGCAAAACCATCATCAGAACTATAGGGAAAATAAGGCAATACATGCACACAGTTGATACTGTCTGCAAGATGCAAAGTAAGAAACTCATACAATGTCTGCAAAGGCACTTCATCAGTCTGCTGCACGGTATCACCATAGGTGACCAGGATGACATCCTGTTCATTCCAGAGTTCTGATTTTTTTAGCTCTGGTGCAATGGAGAATGAACGTAAACGATCAATCAAGCATTCCATTAATTGATGTGTGCGACTTTCTCCATAAAGAAACTTAAGACGCGCCTCTGCCTTTTGTGTAAACCAGTGAGGTAATTCGTTAGTAGGCAATGCCGTTTTACTCATGAGTTAGAATCTTTATTGGTTGTTTTCAGACTCAGCAACATCACTTCAGCTTTGCTACCCAAATACACATAGATAGCCAGACTAAACAATAAAAAGCCTGCCGCCAGAATAATCCAGACCGCCTGGATAATGTTTTCACCACTTTCATTCAGTGCTGATTTAAATATCATCAACAATGCCTCAATAGAGACTGCAATGATAATCGCAGCAATAAACCGGGTGATCGTGCGGCGGGTAGAACTGTGCCTAAGAATATCTTTATACAGCAGCACTTCCTCTTCCAATGTGGTTTTACCCAAATCAAAAATAGCCATAGCAAGCGTAAGATATATCACCACGCCGAAGGGTAGCACCTTGTCTTCTGTATCAAGCCATAAGGTTTGCAATACACTCCAGCATTCTTTGCCAGCCAAAAACAACAGTAACAACGCCACACTAAACAGCCCGAATACAATAACCGAATACATGGCTTTGAAATAAGGCTCAAAATGAATGCGTTTACTATCACCTGTTAAAAAAGTAATAGTTGAGGCAAGATCTATATCCAGTACAACAAAGCCTTTAGGCGTACCGTCCTCATTATTCAGTTTGATACTGGCCGAAAGACATAATTCACGACGGACACTAGACAAATAAGGCTCTGTTACCACCACTGAGTCACTATCAACAGCCATCAGATAATAAGCTCTTTTACTTCTATCAGAGCCATGACCAACTTTAGAGTTATTTCTAAAATATTTGCCCGGCACATTCATACATATTTGTTTACCATCAGCATCCAGAATATAAAGCAAACTGATAAATGGATAGTAACTGCATAAGGAGTCAAGTTGCTCAGTTAACTCTTTTTGGCTTTGGCTAAACATTTTGGGATATGCGAAACAGCTCAGAATTGAGGACAGTAAATTATGAATGGCATGACGATGCTCTTCATATTTCTCAATCACATTGATATGACTCATTTTGGACATAATATGTAGCCTACCCTTTATAAATATTGATACATCTTTAAAAATTAGCAATTAATATGCCTAGATAAAGAAAAGTACTCACTATTAGTGCATGCGCTTTTGGCAGTGCTGTTATCTCTGCGGGTACCTGCAATCATTAATAACGCAGGCTTAACATGTAAGTAAGTCTCAATGGATTGTTTAGCTGTATATGCATCTTTTTGGGGGGGTGGCGCTTGAAGAACGTCATTAGCACCATTAGGCCAAGCGACATAAGTTCCACCCCCAATAAAATTTGCATTTGGAATCTGAGCGCTTTCCCATAAGATATAGTGAATTTCATTTGGCGAAACATCCGTATTTGTACTTTTCGCTCACCCTTATCCATCAAATCTTTGCCTTTGTCGGAAAATGTCTGTTAGAATTCCTATAAATCAAGCTTTTATCACTAGCTTCTTCGTGGAAGCACGGATATATGTACTTCTCCGAGTGGAATATCCTGCTCTCCAGAAGTTAAAAAGGTTATCCAATCAGGCCTAAAGTCACTGACTGGATTAATTGCCGGCCCATCTGCGAGCTGACATTGGAGGGAGAAATTAACATGAAAAATTTTCAACGTGCGCTTTTCGTTTCGCTTAAGGCGTTAACTTTTCTCTTTCTAATCACTGGCTGTGGATCTCCGCAGATTAAGCGCTCTGGTTTTTTGAAAAACTACGCAGATCTAAAATCTATTGCTGATGGCAGCGGTACTCTCCGTTATGTAAAGCATAGTAATGTTCTTAGCAACTACAACAAAGTGATACTTGACCCAATAGAAATCTGGTATGACCCTAGCGCCGTATACCAAGGGATAAACCCGATTGAGCTGAACGTACTAACTGATTACTTTCATGACTCAATAGTGAAAGCGCTGGAATCCGAAAGAGACCAAGCCGGAACTAAGCTTAATCGGAGCTACCCAGTGGTAAGCCAACCCGGGCCTAATGTATTACGAGTGCGTATCGCCATTACAGGCCTAAACCCAGAAAAACCAAAGCGTAGCATTGGGGCACATAGTAGTGCTACTTATCTGCAGATGAAGTTAAATGATTCAATTGCTAGAAAAATTTCTGGAATCGAAACCACCATGGAAGCCGAATTACTTGACGCTCAAACGAATGAAAGGCTAGTAGCAATTGTGGACCGAAGAGCCAGTGATACAAGTGCTTTTCCGTCAGCCCCCCCATCTTGGGAGTTTGCGAAAAGTGCACTCGACTACTGGGCCCGCAAGTTGCGACAAGCCATGGATGAAGCCCATGAAAAACGATGAATTTTAAACTTCATAACGACAATCAAGTACCACCCACATAGCGGGTGGTTTGAGGAAACCCCCTCGAAGGCAATGCTGTTAACTTAAGAGATAATGGTAAATATTCGACTAACCCACCCCCAAAAGAATCAACCGGTTAGGCGTTGCTTAAACTGACGGCAAAGAGGATAAAGCCATATATCCTTGATAGGCACACTCTGTTTTCCTGCAGTTCCAAGTTTTCCACGCCCTTTGGTTTTCCCAACAAGGATCCAGTTTGCTGCTTTGTAGCAAGTACCGCTAAACCTAAAAAAATAAGTTAACACAAATAGGGTCACACAAATAGGGTCCTACTTTTCGCATGCATTGAATAATTAGCAAAGAAAAATAAATAGATTATGCTAGACTTTGTGCTTAACAGCCAGATTTCTGTACGCATTTGGTAAGCAATCTAATAAAAAAGCTTCCCTGAATTTATTAATCTCGATCTCCTTTATGACTAATACTGAGACACTTTGCATGAGTTGCATGACGGATATAGGTAAAAACCTGATCTGTCCTGACTGTGGGTCTCAGCCTCATAAAAACAGAAATGTGGTAGCACTACCTCTTAAAACACTATTGAATAAGCGTTTTCTGGTCGGGCGTGTACTTGGAGATCCGGGCGGCTTTGGCATTACTTATCTCGTCTGGGATATGCTTTTAGATACTACTGCTGCGATTAAAGAATTTCTTCCCTTATCTTCTGTAAGCAGACATGCTGATAATTCATCAGTAAAAGTCAATTCAAAAAAAGATCAAGATTATTTTAATCAAGGATTACGTATTTTTTTGAAGGAAGCTAAAATTTTAGCTCAATTCTCACATCCTAATATTGTTAGAATCAGGGACTGTTTTACCAGTAATAACACCGCTTATTTAGTGATGGAATATCACCAGGGAGCACCATTAAACCAGCTCATAGAAAGTTCGGGAGGCTATTTAACTGAAGACAGGGCATTGGAAATTATATTGCCTATATTAGATGGTCTGGATGCGGTTCATAGTAAAGGTTTTTTACATAGGGATATAAAACCTCAGAACATATACATTACAAATAAAGGCGTTCCCTTGTTGCTGGATTTTGGTGCGTCCCGGTTTGCATTAGCGGGAACTGATCAGACGTTGACCGTGATGTTATCAGGCGGATATGCACCTTTCGAACAATATCATGAAAAAGGAAGGCAAGGCCCTTGGGGGGATATTTATTCTGTCGGAGCCACTCTTTATTTTATGGTCACAGGTAAAAAGCCAGCCAGTGCCATTGAAAGGCAACAGCATGATAGTTTAGTGCCTCCGATTGTTCATAATCCGGCACTGAGTGAATCATTCAGTCTTGCAATTATGCAAGCAATGTCGGTAGACCCGTTGGCAAGGCCACAGAATGTTAATGCATTTAAGCAAATTTTAACAGGCAGTTCCTATTTATTGCCGACCAAGGCACCGATACCCGCTGCGTTGGATGCAACAGAAGTTTCCCCTGTTGTATCCAGAAACAAATCGGACAGGCAGTCCGTCATTATTCAATATCAAGCCAAAAAATCCAACTGGAGTTTCGGTCGAGTTTTTTTATATATGGCCTTGTTTTCTGTTTTATTGTTTGGCTGGGGCAAGCAACAAATGTCTGAGGATACAAACAACAAGAGCACGGTAGTATTAAACAGTTCACAACCAGAAATACATGAGCCAAATATGATGGTAAATAGGATAATTACTGATGATGAAGTAGAACCTGTTAGCCCCGAATCAGAGGTAACTGAGTATAGTGAGGATGTTAAATTAGACCAGCCATTTAACCTACCAAGGCAAGACAAATTAATGCATGAACCCAAACATGTAGAAATTATGCCGCCACTGCCTGCACACGCCCCTGACTTTGCTGTTGCTGCCTGTAAATATAAAAGTGTACATGCACATTGTCGCTTTGACACACCAAGAGGAGTAAAGAATGGCGTTTGTTTACAAATGAATAATGAACAATTAGCATGTTTTCCTGATCGACCTCCCCTCCCTCCCCCAAGATTCAGGCAGAGTAGGCAATTTTAGTATTAAAAATACTTTATAGGACTAAACGATTTCTATGGATGGCATTTATCAAAAAGATAAATTCATCAAGCATTAGTGGAGTTGTTAATAGGAGAGTAATTTTTATCTGCTTGGATTTCTCAGACAGGCTCCTGGCTCTACAGACTTTTTAGAATTATGACTGCTACCAAAACACTGCATACCGATCTTACTGCCACATTACTGGAAAGCACCCAGGAAAAACAAGCTGAGAATACGGGACTTGCTCCCTATTTAGTTATTCTTTCTGGTTTAGATCAGGGTAAACAATATCGGTTGGATCGCCAATTTAACATTTTCGGACGAGCAGACGATATAGACATCAA
>WTAG01000186.1 GCA_013139755.1 Methylomarinum sp.
ATGGCGCACAAAGTTCAACGTGAATTAAACTTTGCCATTATTGATGAAGTTGATTCAATCCTTATTGATGAAGCGAGAACACCGCTTATTATTTCAGGGCCAACAGAAGAGGGAACTGAAGTTTATGTTAAAACCAATGCGATAGTACCTTTTTTAGTCGCACAGGAAATTGTTGACGATAAAGAAAAACAAGAATCCATGCCAGGTGATTATCTGGTTGATGAGAAAAGCAAACAAATTCATTTGACTGAAGCGGGCCATGAGCATGTTGAAGCCTTAATGGTTGAACATGGCATGATGGAAGAAGGCGCAACATTATATGATGCGGCTAACATTCGCTTAATGCATTATCTAAATGCTTCTTTGCGCGCACATGCACTATTCCAAAAAGATGTTGATTATGTTGTTCGAAATAATGAAGTAAGTATTGTTGATGAATTTACTGGTCGAATGATGACGGGTCGCCGTTGGTCAGAAGGCCTGCATCAGGCAGTAGAAGCTAAAGAAGGCGTAACGGTTCAAAATGAAAATCAAACATTAGCCTCTATTACTTTTCAAAATTATTTTCGATTGTACGAAAAGCTGTCTGGAATGACAGGAACAGCAGATACCGAAGCATTTGAATTAAATAAAATATATGGTTTGGAAGTTGTTGTTATTCCAACCCATAGAGACATGATTCGTGATGATAAAGGCGATTTGGTTTATCTTTCAAAACGTGAAAAATATCTTGCAGTGGTAGAAGACATTAAAGACTGCGTTAAACGAAAGCAGCCGGTATTGGTCGGAACAACATCGATTGAAAACTCAGAAATTATAGCGCAACTGTTAATGGATTTAGGTATTAAGCATGAAGTGCTTAATGCCAAACAGCATGAGCGTGAAGCACATATCATTGAAAATGCCGGTATGCCAGGTGCAGTTACTATTGCTACCAATATGGCGGGTCGTGGTACTGATATTGTATTGGGTGGAAATCTTGATGTTGAAGTAAAAGCCTTGGGTGAAGAGGCAACTGATGCAGAAAAAGAGAAAGTGCGCGGTGCCTGGTTAGATAGACACCAAGCGGTATTAGATAGTGGTGGTTTACATGTTATCGGTTCAGAGAGGCACGAGTCTCGCCGAATTGATAATCAGTTGCGTGGCCGTTCTGGTCGTCAGGGTGATCCTGGTTCAACACGTTTTTACTTGTCATTGGAAGATGACTTAATGCGTATTTTTGCTTCAGAACGTGTTGGCAAGTTAATGAAGTCTTTGGGGATGGATGAGGGTGAGGCGATTGAGCATCCTTGGGTCACACGGGCGATTGAAAATGCACAGACAAAAGTTGAAGGGCGTAACTTTGATGCGCGTAAAGAAGTTCTGGCCTATGATGATGTAGCTAATGATCAACGTAAAGTAATTTATCAGCATCGTAATGAGTTAATGGCTGCTGATGAGATTGATGAAATGATCAGCGAAATTCGCCACGATGTACTTAATGATGTGATTACTAAGTATATTCCTGCAAAAACAATGGAAGAGCAATGGGATATTAGTGGCTTAGAAGAACATTTAGCGCAAGAATATCTATTGGATTTATCTTTGCAGGATATGTTGGCGAATGATAAATCTTTTCAGGAAGCTGATTTAAGACAATTTGTGGTGGATCAGTTAGAGGCTGCCACTAAAGCCAAGGAAGAAAAATCAACTGCTGAAGTTATGCGACACTTTGAAAAATCAATTATGTTGCAGGTGCTGGATAATAGCTGGAAAGAACATTTAGCTGCGATGGATTCATTGCGTCAGGGTATTCATTTTAGAGGCTACGCTCAAAAAGATCCTAAGCAAGAATATAAACGCGAAGCATTTGATATGTTTACTAATTTACTGGATCACATTAAATATGAAGTGATTGGTATTTTGGCTAAAGTTCAAGTTGCTGAGGAAGAAGATGTCGATGCGATTGATGAGCAAAGACAGGCAACTCAGGAAATGCATTATGAGCATGCTGAAGCAAATCCCATAGAGGAGGATCAGTCACAGGAAGTTGCTTTTGTGAGAGATGAGGCGGGAGAGCAAGCGGATCAACCTTTTATTAGAGATGGTAAAAAGGTAGGGCGTAATGATCCTTGTCCTTGTGGATCAAAGAAAAAATACAAACAGTGCCACGGAAAGTTAGCTTAAGCACTCACAAACAACAAGATGGGCAATGCGATAGCATGCCCATCTTGTTTAATAAAAAGAAAGCTCCCTGAGGAGTCTAAAGCAATAATCATGCAATGTGATTTTATATATTTCAGATGGTTGTGAAATATAAGTAGATTTAGACTGTTTTGCCACATAAGAGGAATAGAAGTGATTGCTCATGATTGTCTAATGCCTCCACTGAGTATGGCCTCCAATGACCCCTGTTAATGCGATGGACTCTTAACAGGGCAGGTAAATTAAGTATACATATTGACTGAGTCTCAGCGTGATCAGTCATCTATTCAAAATATACCCTTACAAGTAAAAATGGTGAAGAATATGCCGCATAGAAATTTCGAAAAAAGTAACCCCAAGAAAAATCTCACAATCCTTCCTGATTTGGGTGTGAGTAAAAAAGATTTTATAACTGATTTTAAAAGGTATTACAGTACTCGCTTAGGTCGTGATGCATTATGTCGTTCGCCGCATTATGCCTACGAAGCTTTATCTCTAGCTGTAAGTGACCGACTGATTGAGCGCTGGAAAAGAACCTACAATACCTATAGAGAGCAAGATTGCAAGAAAGCATACTATATTTCAATGGAATTCCTGATGGGTAGAGCATTGAGTAATGCTATGCTAAATCTAGGTGTTACCAATGAAGTAGAAAAGGCGCTCTATGATATGGGCTTGGACTTGGAAGAGTTGATCGATAGTGAGCCTGATGCTGGTTTAGGAAATGGTGGCTTGGGACGTTTAGCTGCCTGTTTTATTGATAGTTGCGCTACTTTGCAGCTACCTGTTACAGGTTATGGATTGCGTTATGAGTATGGCATGTTCTCACAAGCGATTAAAAATGGAGAGCAGGTAGAAAAACCTGATCACTGGTTGCGAAATGGTAATGTCTGGGAAATTGAGCGTCCAGAATATACCTCGCGTATTAAATTTGGTGGGCATACCGAAAGACGCATTGATCATCAGGGGAATGAAACGGTTCATTGGGTTAATACCGATGACATTTTGGCAATCCCTTATGACACACCTGTTCCAGGTTTTGAAAATGGCACAGTTAATACACTAAGGTTATGGAAGTCTGAAGCAACAGAAGAATTTAATCTGCAAGAATTTAATGCAGGTGATTACGCGGAGGCAGTTGCAGCGAAAAACACAGCCGAAAATATTACTATGGTGCTGTACCCGAACGATGCCAATGAAAATGGTAAAGTGTTAAGGCTAAAGCAACAATATTTTTTGGCCTCTGCTAGTTTACAAGATGTAGTGTCAAGCTGGGTAGGGCGTCATGGCAGTGATTTTACTCATTTTGCTGATAAAAATTGTTTTCAGTTGAATGATACTCACCCCAGTATTTCGGTGGCTGAGTTGATGCGCTTGTTAATAGATGAGCATGGTCTGGATTGGGATGATGCGTGGGGTATTACTCGTAAGACTATGGCCTATACAAACCATACATTATTACCAGAAGCTTTAGAGAAATGGTCTGTTGGCTTAATGCAGCATTTGTTGCCGCGCATTATGGAGATTATTTTCGAAATTAATGCACATTTTATGGCAGAAGTCGAAGAGCAGTGGCCTGGGCAAGATGAATATCTCAGCAGAATGTCTATCATTGAAGAAGGACATGATAAACAAGTACGCATGGCTTACTTGGCAATTGTAGGGAGTTTCTCTGTCAATGGCGTAGCGGAATTGCATTCGCAATTATTAAAAGAAGGTTTATTTAATGACTTTTACCAATTATGGCCCAAGAAATTTAATAACAAAACCAATGGTGTAACACCACGTCGCTGGTTAGCTGCATGTAACCCTGAATTGGCAGCATTAATTACTAAAACTATTGGTGATGGGTGGGTGACAGATTTATCACAGCTGGAAAAACTTAAGCCTCATGCGGAAAATCCTGCATTCAGGAAAAAATGGTTTCAATTAAAACAAGATTGCAAGCAACAGCTGATTGATTATAAAACAGAAGAGTTGGGTGTCGATTTAAGCTTAAATGTAAATGCCTTATTTGATGTTCAGGTTAAGCGGATACATGAATACAAGCGTCAAATATTAAATGTATTACACGTTATTCATTTGTATAACCAGATCAAAAAAGGTAATACAGAAAACTGGGTGCCTCGTTGTGTTTTGATTGGTGGTAAAGCCGCACCGGGTTATGTGATGGCTAAGAAAACCATTAAGTTGATTAATAATGTCGCTAATGTGATTAATAATGACCCTGATATAGGTGA
>WTAG01000279.1 GCA_013139755.1 Methylomarinum sp.
CTTGCCCAAAAATGCTTTCCCCAGTAACGTTTTTTTAATTTTGGAAATTCTTCAAAAAGTTTTCTTGCACTACGCCCTTTTATTCTTCTCATTATTTCGCTTGGAGCCATATTAGGGGGAGCAGAAATGACTATGTGTACGTGATCCTTACTAACAACCCCTGACAAAATCTTAATTTCAAATGCTTCGCACGTTTGCCTTACTAACTCTCGCACTCGCAAACCAACATCTCCATTTAAGACCTGGTATCTATATTTTGTTACCCAAACAAAGTGGTATTCAATGTTATAAACTGTATGACTGCCATAGCGATAATCCATTTATCGAGTATATCATTTGAGATAAATCTGTTCGCCTAAAAGGCGAAGGTTTTAACCTTATGCTGGAAAATAAATCTTGTCTTGGTACCAATAATTCAGGAGTTGAATCTGTATTGTATTTTTTAAGTACAAGACTTGCACCATCAACTATTTTTAATAAATATTCAGTTATATCTTCTTTGTGGTTCACGATATTAACGTGGTCAAAATCGAAATCTGAAAAAGGATTTTCTACATCAGGCAATTGTTCAAGATAGGCAGTTTTATTGTAAAATATCTCATTAAACCAAATATATTCTGGTTGCCAAAAAGAGCATTCCTTAATTAATTTTAGTATGTCATTTATTGTTTTTGGTAAAGATGAAGCTGTATATCGAAAAAAACCATAGTTCATAATATATTCGTCCTTAAAATCTTGTCTTAACTCTTCTTCGGAATATTTATCTATAAACTTAAGACCATCTTCATCAATGGCTTCAATATACTGATGGTATATGTCTTTTTCACAAAAGAAAAAGGCATTGTCATCTTGAATAAATCGCTCTTTTTCATCATAAAAGCTATCAGCATCTTTTGCATTCATAGCAATCATAAGGCCTGACTTTACTGATTGTTCAGTTGGTTTTAAAACTTTGTAGCTTTCTCTAACATGATGCCAATGATTGAAGTGATATTGTTGGGCTATTTCATCTAAAGCTTGTGTGTGGATAATGTTTTTTTCTTTTTTTAATTTACGAGATTTTTGTCTAATAATCTCGATAGTTTTGGATGTTACTAGGTGTTGTGTATTCATTTTAAAACCCCAATATTGCGCTTTAATAGTACCCACTTCTATTAATTGCATATCTGGAATTATAAAATAAAATAATTGAAGATTGATCGTCTCATCCAAGTTTACCAAGGTGGGCAGCAGGCTTCGACCAAGCCTTGTCGGATATTGTAAAACATATAAATATTTCTGGCAAATAGAGACTTAAATATATATTGAATTATCTTTAAATCCTAAAGCATCACAAAGCTCAATTGTTTCGTTTATTATTTTCTGTGTTTTTTCTTCATAAACTCTATTTATATCAATCGCTTCAAGCAATCCTTTTTTTCTTATCTTGTTTTTTATTTCTTTTAAATCAGGAAGGAGTTTAAAAAAATTAACTCCATTAAGGTTTGCTACAGCGTATAAAACGTCTTCTTCTTTTTCATATTTGGTTTTTTCTTCAGCAAAAGAAAATAACACGCCGTAGCTGTTTAAAGTTTGTATGACTTTAAGTGTATCGTCAGAAATTGTAATTTGACTGTTCATGTTTTCCTCTTATTAAAAATTTATAAATGAAAAATCAATTTATCATTTTTTATTTCTGAAAGTAACCGAAAACCCTAAATGGTTTTGTAGGAGGTTTTTTTACTAAATTTATATTACTTATCCACAGATATTCATTTGATGAATTAATAAGGTTAAATAAAGGTTAAATAAAGAAAAGAATAGGAAGTTTTATATTTTGAAAAATACTTATTTTTCAAAATGTTATACTTAAAAATAAGTTTTTAGTGTGAGAAGGACTGCCTACTTTGCTCTTAAGTGTGTGGAGGACTGCCTACTTCTGTGAGGAGGACTGCCTACTTTTTTGATCAAGTGTGAGATAGGCTGTCTACTTTTTCGATCAAGTGTGAGGTAGGCTGCTTACTTTTCTTAAAAAATTAATTGTGCTTTTGCTTATAAATCACTGATTTATTTTAAGAGTGAGAAGGGCTGTCTACTTAGTGTGAGAAGGACTGCCTACTTAGTGTGAGAAGGACTGTCTACTTAGATCTAGGTTTATTCGCTATTTGAAGCCCCTCTTTAATAGCTTTTTCCCGTGAGATGCGATCACGTTTATTAGCAGCTTTTTGTTCACTGCTAAATTCATGTGTAGGCCTAATAGTATATTTAATGTCTACAGTTTTTCGTCCCTCTTTCTTTTCTTCCATTTCATAGCTAGAAATAGCTCCTGTTTTTATTAATTCATCCAGCCCAGCAATAACTTTAAATCTATTATCAACATCCCTTTCTGCCCTTAAAAGGCTACTTTCTGCTTTTATGGTAGAAAATAAAAAATTATGGTTGGTTAACAAACTAGCGTAAGTAAAACGGTTTATTAATCTTCTAAGTAACCATTGACTTAACTGCCCTTTACAATTCATTAGTCTTTTATAATTATATTGTCTGAATTGCAATGTATTTACTGCATGGGATATGAAGACCGATAATCGGGCAACATGCAGTTTTTTTGGGTCATTAAGGTATTGTTTTCTATCAACACTACAATAGTCTTGTAAAATAGCCCCAGTATAGATTTCTTCCCTATCCTCATACACAGTCAATATACATTTGCTCATAACTTCTAATGACTGCTTAATTTGCTGGTGAGTTCTACTACGCTTATTTTTTCTTAGCTCTTTATTGATCATTGCATAACTAAATTTCACCCAACTTTCCACATTTTTTGGATTATGTATCCCTAGATTTTGTTCGGTAAAAATCTTTTTCAAAACTTCTTCTACTATTTCCTCGCTTCTAGTAGGAAAGAACGCTTTATATTCTCCGTTTGATTGTTTTATTAGAGCAGCTTGAATTTCC
The DNA here is from genome assembly GCA_013139755.1 of Methylomarinum sp. The sequence goes on from WTAG01000279.1 coordinate 2,935, forward strand.
ACTTTGTAAGGTAAAGGTTCTCCGTTCTGTCCTCTTAAAATATATTCTTGTGTGTAAGGCTTAGCCAAACCTTCATCTGTTCTAAGTTTTGATTGTTCTTGTTGTGATAAAAAATATTTAGGGATTCGTTCCCATAAGTCAACGGTATTTGAAACTTCAGTTATCTCATTCGCTAAAAACTCAGAAAATAAATCATGTTGAATGCTTTTTATTGCTTTAGTTGGTGGGGTTTTAATTTTTTTATTGGTTAATAAACCTGCATCAATACTTATTTGATCTGCATAGGAAAGTAATTCTTCGTCTGTCATATCCCCCCCGTTGGGTGGCGTTGGTGTAGTAAAGTCAATTGAAAAGTCACTTAATTTTTTACTTTTAATTGTAGGAATATCCTCGGGGGTAATGTCTTTAAATTTCGATTTAATATTATCTTTTTCAGTCATGCTGTTATACCTACAAATATAGTATAATTCTTTATAGTATATAACTTTATACTATAAACTTTTAGTGTCTTCCCCATATTTTTTTAACAGCATTTTAATAGCCTCTTCTGCTAGTTCAGGGGCTTTCTTTCCTTTTTTCTTTCTTTGTTTATATACAAAGTCATCAAAGGCTTCTGCATATTTTTCTTGAATATAAAATGCTTTTTGCATTCGTGGTGGAGCTTTTCTAATTCTGACTAACTGAGGTGCTGCATTATGCGCAGTTTCATTTTTTTCAGTTAAGCTTGCAGCTCTTTGTTGTTCTTCTTCCATCCAATTAGGTTTGTCATTCTGCATCTTATTTACTCTCTAATTTTGTTGTTTTCTGATTGTTCTATAAGGATAGCCCCTAAAATTTTAGACATTTCACGGCGACGGTCTCCAATTTTGTACGCTTTATTTAATGACACATCAAAAATAGTGCGGTATTCACTTGATGCTCTACTAAAAACACCACTGGATGGAATAACAAAAGCCCCCTGTTCTTCTAGGTATTCAGATGTAGTTTTCTCGCTTTTCCTATGACCACTTCCATCGGTAACAACCGTAATTATCTTTTTTTCCATAGTATCGGCTCGTTTAAAAGCATCAATATAGGTGGCATATTGGTCTCTAGCTGGTTTTAAAGGCATCACTAACAGATGATTGCTAGGTACTTCCCAATCACTTGCCTGATGGTCAAAGAAGATCAAATCAACATCGGGTTTTTCTTCTGGAATTTGCCCTATAACTTCAAAAGGTAAATTTCCTCCTTTAAAATAATTTGTTGATGTTCCTTGAGGGTCTTGGCAAATCACAAGGGGCTTCAAACCTATTTCAATAGCCGCAGCTGCTAAATTAATTGCAAGCATGGATTTTCCCTGCCCACCTTTTGGATTCCATATACTGATTAGTTTTATTTTCTTCATTTCCCACCTTTGAAACAGATTAAAACCATATAAATAAATAGTATATAAAACTATACCATATAAATATATACAATAAAACTTTATACTATAGATTTTTATTGTGGTTTTTTTGTGACCTCTATCCATTCTTTTATGACGTCCCATTCATTGCTTGTCATAGCTGATTCTAAAAGGCTTATTAAGATGTACATCTTTTTCTTCTCGTGAAGTTCTGGCAACCAGTCATTTAAACTGATTGTATCTTTAATGCTATAGCCACGTTTTACATTGTCATAAACCATATCAGCAATAGCACGGTAATGATTAGCGGCATATATCTTTTGTTTATCACTTTTCAATCCACATTCTTTTAATACTTCATAGCAATCAAAAATACCTGTATTACCAAGCCATTTTTTAGTCGATAGCGTGTCTATTCCAGCTACTTTCTGAGTTGGGATAACATCATCATGAATCATGAAGTTTTCAAAAAAATGCCAATCCCCAGTCCCTTTATCCGAAGGAATATTGAGAGCGGCTATTGCCGTTATGTAATTATCTGGGTTTGTATTATGAACAAACAATTCACTTAAAGAGTGTAAAGTCATTTAATTTTTATATATTTTTGTATGTAATGTATGTATAATACACTATACATTTTATAAATAATACAGGAAAGATTATGGCCATCACCAAAGAGCAAATCATTGAAACTGCTGAAAGACTACAAGCGAAAAATATCAATCCAACAATGGCAGGGGTTAGAGAGGCTTTAGGTGGAGGTTCATTTGCTACTATTTCACCAGTTCTTAGAGACTGGAAAACATCAAAAGAGCAACG
>WTAG01000661.1 GCA_013139755.1 Methylomarinum sp.
ACATAGCGAGAGTGAACCACCCGATCCCATCCCGAACTCGGAAGTGAAACCTCTTAGCGCCGATGATAGTGTGGCAGGTTGCCATGCGAAAGTAGGGAATTGCCAAGCTTTTAATACAAAAACCCAAGCTCATACGAGCTTGGGTTTTTTTTTGCCTACAGGGAGGGCAAAGATTGCTCCAGGCAATCTTCTTGCACTTCCACTCTCCTTGGCGGTCGTAGGTAAGGCAGATTAATGCGCCTCGGCAATTGCTCCTGCATTGCTCTACTACAGACCATCCTTGGTCATATGCATCATCTGCACTCAGTACATCCATGTACTTTAAGGTGTGTGTAGGATGCAGGAGCTTTGCCTGGCATAAAATTGAAGTGTATTTGGCTTAATCTTTATCAGACGTTTATGATCATATCAAATTACTTTTAAAGTAATGACTGCTCACTAAATATTAATAGTTCCATAAGTTCTCGCACTGAAATTTGCCTATTTACTGATGTTTAAAGCTAGATTTATGCTGCGAATACTTTCGGAACGATTAATATAATCATTTACAGCACTTCAATGGCAATTGAATCACTATGTCCCACATCATCAATAAGAGTAATTTGATAACTGCCTGATGATGTAAATTGATGGAATATTGCTTCATTATTTAGCACTGTATATTTTAAATGTGCATTAATAAACCAATAAAGTTTCCCTTGCCCTCCTTGTGACTGTAGTTTTATTCTGGGTAATGTTTTTGATGCACCAGCTGAGCGCAATTTAGTATTGTTTTCTAAACCGTCAATTTTTATTTGATTTGCTGTGTAGACTATTTGCTTTTTGCAACTGGAATCAAATATTCCAATTTGTGATTTCCTCCTGTAATTATTAGCTATCCAGGGTTCGACAACTAGTGGCCACAATGCAATCTGTTTTCTTTTTGACTGTTTAACATCACATGTTTTGTTGATTGTTCGACCTGTTTTAGAGTTGATTTGAATGGTGATAGGGTTGCTTTCCCATTGTTCTTTATTATGGTTTGGCAGGGTTAAAGGAATATTGTTTTCTAAAATCCATGCCTGTTTTTTCTCATGGCATAAAGAGGTAGGGGTTTCTGATACCAATCCACCCAACGGCCAACAAATTGTTTGCTCTATAACGGATGTAGGTTTCTTTATAGAAGACTGTTGAGGAAAATTTTCTGCAATTGAAAACAGTAAGGGAGATGCGGTATTGGCACCATAGTGTCCGGGTAATGGCGTTCCATCTGGTCTGCCAATCCATACACCAATTGTATATGCGGGAGTTACTCCTATACTCCAAAAATCCCTATGACCATAACTGGTACCAGTTTTCCAGGACAGTGATTTATGATCGTTTTGACTGGATAATATTTTTTGTATTATCCATGCCGACCCAGGAGAAAACAGGTAGCGTTGCTCGAAGGGACTATCGGCTAAAAAACGTACTTTTCCTGCGAGTCCTTCATTTGCCAATGCTGTATAAGTCCCGACCAATGTCTCTAGATTGCTACCGACACCACCGAGAATAACAGCCAGGTTAGGTTTTGCATGCTGATTAAATTGTATATTTAAACCAGCATTCTTAATTCTACTAATAAATCGCTCAGGACTTAAGTGATGTAATAGCTGAACAGCTGGGATATTTAATGAACGTTTTAATGCATTACTTGCACTAACAGGCCCTGTAAAACCACGACTGAAATTTTGTGGTTTATAGTGATCAAATGATATAGGGGCATCAATCAATAAGGAATGTGAATGAATAATGCCTTCATCTATTGCAATACCATATAAGAAAGGTTTGAGTGTTGAACCTGGTGATCGAATTGCTTTAATCATATCTATGTGACCCAATCGAGTTAAGTCTGAAAAATTAGCAGAACCTACATAGGTTTTAACTTTTAATGTCTTGTTTTCGACGACTAAAACCGCAGCAGAGGTTTTTTCTGGTAATTGCTCAACATAGTGATTTACTAATTCGGCTATTCCCATTTGCATATCAATTGCTATGTTTGTTTTAAGTGAATTGTTATCTATGACATGTTTTTTTAATCGCCTGGCAAGTAGCGGTGCAATTATGGGCTGGCTATTATGTTGAGCTAAGACGGGTTCCTTCAAAGTTTGTGATATTACTGTCTCTGACCAAACCGATTGTTTAGATAAACGATGTAATACTTTGTTTCTAACTAATAATGCTCGGTCTGGGTGTCTATCTGGACGGTTTCTGCTTGGTGCTTGAGGTAATACAGTTAATAAAGCGGCTTCTGCATGGCTAAGTTCCTGAGCAGATTTTCCTAAATAAGTATAGCTGGCGGCTTGTATGCCTTCTATTGTGCCGCCAAAGGGGGCATGATTAAGGTAGTAGGTGAGAATTTGCTGTTTGCTGTAATGCCATTCTAATTGTAGTGCGATTGCTATTTGCTTGATTTTTCCAGCAATTGAACGAGTATGAGGTGATATCAGTCGGGCAACTTGCATGGTTAGTGTCGAGCCGCCGGATACTATTTTTTGGTGTTTCAAATTTTGAATTAAAGCTCGGCAAATTGACAATAAATTGATGCCTGGATGCTGCCAAAACCAGCGGTCTTCATAATTAATTAGTGCTTGTATATAAAGAGGGGAAATCTGATCCAGTTTTACCGGATAGCGCCAAACCCCCTGATCATCGGCGAATGCTCGTAGCGGTGTGCCATCTTCTGCGGTAATGACTTTGGCAAATTGTTGTGAGCCAGGGCTTAGCGATACGGGAAAAAGCTTATCAAGCAGTAATAAAGCAGAGATAAAAATTAAAATAATCAGTAAGCTTGTTTTTTTACGCTTAAAATAAAATAAAATCGAGCTAGAGATATTTTTATTCCTTATGTTCACTAGCTCTACCAATCTTATTTATTCAATTCTAATGTCTTTAAACTCTCGGCCAATTGCTCTTATATAAGGCCTGTACATATCTTCAACATAGGGTGGTGGATTGGTATATAAGCCTGTTGTAACCGCTCGTATTAGATAGAATAGGTGTTCTGGATTATTTTTGTGTAAGTCTATCGCGGCTACAAAGCGGTCATCCAGGTATTCTTGATATTTAACCTGATTATTGTATTGCATGTTTTCAATGGTTTCATTAGCAATTTTAAAGCTATCAATTTTTATATTGTTAGATAAGTTCTGGTTTTCAAGTTCAAATCCAGCATGACGGGAATAATTTCGCGTGGCCGACGATGTTTGCCAGTACGTTGAGGAGAAGCTCATCAAGAAAAACTACATCCTTCGGCTCGATCTCTCCACGTTGCCCTTGGTGTACGAGTTTGCATCTCTTATCATATATCTCGCGAATCCGATCAGGGAAGGCTTGGACTT